>NZ_JBXWZQ010000001.1:0-31426 GCF_059432795.1 Nitrococcus sp.
GGATACGGCCGCACGATCTGTTGGCAAAAGCCGTGGATCGTCGTGGCGGTGAGCTCGCCAAGCCGCTCGCGGGCCGCGGCGAGCCCGGCGCGCTGATTTTCGTTCAGGCCGTGCGGAAAAGCGGCGCGCAACTCAGGCGGGATCTCGTCACGCAACGCGCGCTCGAGGAAACCGCGAATGCGCGTCAGCAGCTGCCCGGCGGCCAGCTCGGTGAACGTGATCGCCGCGATCTGACCCGGTTCGATGCCCTGCGCCAGCATGAAAACGATGCGCCCGGCCATCAGCGCCGTTTTGCCTGAGCCCGCGCCGGCCTCGACGAGCAGCGTCGAATCGATGGCGGTCAGCGCTTGCAGGCGTTGCTGCTGATCGACAAGCTCGCTCATGGCCGCTCCCAAAGCTCCGGTAACGGCGCCAGCCGGTCAGCGGCAAGCGGACGTTTCGTCTCCAGATAAATGGCCTTGGCATTGCCTGGCAGAACGAAGCGCAACGGGTCGCCGTCGAATTCGGCGGTTCCCGGCCCCGGCAGTGCATGACCGGCCAACACGTGATCATGAGCGGCGATAAAATACCGGGCGATTTCCTCGAGCCGCGCCGCGCCTGCCGCCATGCTGAGCAAGCGAGCCGGCTCGCCCGGATAGAGCAGACGCGCGTCCACCTCGACCTCCGGCCCGAGCATGGCCTGAACGGCGAAGGCATAAACGCAGCGTTGCAGCTCTGCGCCGCCGCGCACGAGGGTTTCCTGGCCCGCGCCCGGCGCCTTGCCGGTTTTGTAATCCGTGACCCGGGCGGCGCGTCGGTCGGCGGAGAGATCGAGCCGGTCGATCCTGCCGGTAATGTTGAGCTCGGTGCCCGGGATCCGCACCTCGGCAGTGCTCGGCCAAGGGGCCGGACGCCCGGTCTCGGGCGAGCGGCTCGTTCTCAGACCGAATGCAACTTCGGCGAAGGAGCACTGCCCGCGCAGAGCCGGCTCCGGGTAGGTCAGCGCGCCGATGGCCAGCTCCCGGATCTCGCGCTGCGCCTGGCGCCACAGCAGCCGTGGCGGCGTGGGCTCCTCCACCTCGTGCTCGGCCACCGCGGCCGCGAGCGCCGCCTCCACCGCGCCCGCAATCTCCGCGGGGGCCGCGCCGGCCAGGCCTTGCGCATCTTCGAGGCGGATCAGAGCGCGCTCTAGAACCTTGTGCATGAGGTTGCCGTAGCTTTGGCGGTCCAGTGCAAGCGGCGCCTTCTCCGCGACCGGCGCTTCCCAGCCGAGAACATAGCGCCATACGAACCCCAGCGGATCGCGGACCAGCGCGCGCAGCCGCGTTGCCGACAGCGGCAGCGCCAATGCGCGGCGCAACGCGGGATGGCCCGCGCGCAGCAGACCGTCGTGAGCGGTAAGCTGCGGGAGATGCCAGTTGATCCAACAGGCGCGAGCGCTGCGGGCGCGGGGGTGCGCCGCGAACTCCTCCGGCCGGGCGAGCAGCCGATCCGATTCACTGACCGCATGCGCCGGGACTCGTTCGCGGTGGAGATAGATTTCCTCTACCGCATCGACCGCGCGCAGCAGCGCGCTCTCGCCATTCTCCCGGCCCTCGGCATCGCGGCGGGCGCGCGAAAGGACCACTTGTCGCGCCGTGGTGCGCAGAATCGCTTGAAAATCCCTGCGATCGCGCTCGGTCACGGGAACGGGATCGAGCCGCGCCGGCTCGATGACATGGGCGGGCAGCAACGCATCCTCCCGCCGGGCCCGCGGCCAGCCGCGGCCGGTCAGCCCGAGCAGCCAGACATAGGGGCGCGGGCAGGCGGCGAGGTCGGCGGCCGGGCCGAACAGGATCGACACGGCCGGCTCCCGCTCGTCCGTTAGCCGAATCCCCTGCAACGTAACGTCCAGTGCCCGCGGTGGACCCTCGCGCAGTGCCTTGCGCCAAATGCCCAACGCGCGCCCCGCCAGCAACCGCTCTGCGGCGATCTCCGCCGTGTCGAGGCCGCGATCGAGCTGCTCGACGAGCGCCAGCAAGGCCTCGGCCTCCTCCCGGCAGTCGCCTTCGCGGGCATTTGCCAGGCAGGCTTGCCATTGGCTTAGCTGCAGCAGCGGCGCGTCCTTGGGCACGAGATCCCGCCACGAGACCGGAATGCGCTCGGTCATCGCCGTCTGACCGTGGATCAGGCTCACCAGCCGCTGCACCCGCTGGCGGCTCAGCCCCTTGAGGAGAATTTCCGCGAGCGCGGCCGCCGCTTGCCCGTCGGCGCTCGACAGGGCGGGTCGGCCGGCGGCGAAGGCGACCGGCAGATCGGCGTCGCCGGCGATGGCCGCGAGGTGCGCTTCCCAGAGCGCCGTCGCCGGTGCGGCAATCGCGATCTCCTCGGGCCGCGCCGTGCCGGTGGCGATCAGCTCCCGCGCCCAGCGCAGCGCCTCCTGGGCTTCGTGGCGTGGGTTGGCGCAGGAAAACCGCTTTATCTCCGGTTGCTCCCGGGCCGTTTCTCCCCAGACCAATCGCGCGGCGTTGCGCGTCCAGCGCGGTCGGACATCCGCCGCGCCCTCCCAGCGCACGGGAACGACTTGCGCCAGCTCGAGCAACAGGGGGCGCCAGACGGGATCGAGATCGGCTACCCCACGCAGCGTGAGCGGGCCGAGCAGGCAGGGAGCCCGTTCGATTCGTTGCAGGGCTTGTGCGACCAGTTCCTGCGGCCGCTGCATCGCCAAGGGCAGCCGTTGCAGCACCGCGCGCTCCAGGCGCGCCATGGCCTGCATTCGAGCCCCGCCGCGTACCGCCAGAACGCTCAGCTCCTGCCCCGCCAGCCAACTGCTGCGCAGCGATCGGCTCGCAGCGCGCATCATACCGGGCAGTCGACGAATGCCCTCCAGCTCCCCCAGAGCAACGCACTCGTCGGCGAGCACCTCACGCAGCGCCTCCTGCACGGCATCCGGCCGCACGGTCTGCAGGAACCCACCGGCGAGCCGAGCGGCCACCTGTCCGGGATTGAGCACCTGACGCCCGTGGGCGCGTTCGCGGGCGGCTTCAACGAGCGCCATGCGCCGCGCCACGGGACGCGTTACCAGAATCGTATGGCGCACGGACCTCTCTCCCTGCGGCAAGCGGCGGGATTCACCGCTGGTCAGACAATACGTCGGCTCGCGGGCCATGCCGCTCGCTGGCGCGCGGCGAGCCCCTGGTCCGGCACACAACTACTCAGTCTCTCATGAGAGTGTGCCGACCGGCATGTCGTGACGGCCCGATCCGCATGCAAGTTATTGCGATATAGAGATTTTTCCGCGCGTAGCGCTGAGACCGCCCTTGGCCGTGGGCGTCATTCCACGTATCATTTCGGTGAATTTCCGTTATGGGCAATTCCCGTTATGGGCCAGCGCACGCATCAACCCATCGACCACGAAACCGTCTGTCGCGTCGTGGATGATTTCTACGGCCGCGTACAAAGCCACCCTACCCTTGCCGAGCCGTTCAAGCGCGTCAAGGACTGGCCGGAGCACATCGCCCGGCTCAGCCATTTCTGGTGGATCACCATGGGCGGCGAGCGCTACCGCAACGACCAGTACCACGTGCTCGCCAAGCAGATGCCCGTCGGCGTCACCGACGCTCTGGTGGATGACTGGTTGACGCTGTTTCGCACGACGCTCGACGAGCATCTCACCCCGGAGCAGAGTGAATTCTGGTACGGCTATGCCGAGCAGCTCGGCCAATCCATCCGCATGCTCGCTCAAATGGGCGGGCGCGGGCAATCGGCGCCGCCGCGTTTTTAGCTCGTCCCCCGCGCTCCAGCGTTTGGGCCCATAGTCGTCTCCGACTGCACCGGCGCGGCTTGCGCGGTTGTGTGGGGTGGCGCGGCCAGGAGGTTCAATGGAGCATACAACCCTTGCCGGGACCGGCATCGAGGTATCGGGAATCGGGCTCGGCACCTGGGCGATCGGCGGTTGGATGTGGGGCGGCAGCGACGAGCGGGCCGCGATCGAGACGGTTCAGCACGCAATCGATGAGGGCATCTCCTTCATCGATACGGCGCCCGTCTACGGTTTCGGCTGCTCGGAGGAAATCGTCGGGCGGGCGCTTGCGCAAGGCGACCGTCGCGCCCGGGCCGTGCTCGCCACCAAGGTGGCGCTCGAATGGGCGCCGGATGGCAGCCGCATCTGGCGCAACGCGAGCCGCCAGCGCATCATGCGGGAAGTCGATGATTCGCTGCGGCGGCTGCAAACGGAGTATATCGATCTCTACCAGATCCATTGGCCGGATCCGTCGACCCCGATCGAAGAAACGGCCAAGGCCATGGAGTCGCTTTACCGGGCCGGCAAGATTCGCGCAATCGGTGTCTCCAATTTCTCGCCCGCGCAGATGGAAGCCTTCGCCGAGGCCGCGCCGCTGCACGCCAGTCAGCCACCATACAATCTCTTCGAGCGCGAGATCGAGCAGGACGTGCTGCCGTACTGCCGCCGCGAGGGCATCGCCGCGATCACCTATGGCGCGCTTTGCCGGGGGTTGCTCAGCGGCCGAATGAGCCGTGAGCGGACGTTTCACGGCGACGACCTCCGCCAGGACGACCCCAAATTTCAGCCGCCGCGCTTCGATCAGTATCTTGCAGCCGTGCAGGCGCTCGATGAGCTCGCCAGGCAGCGCTACGGCAAAAATGTCATGGCCTTGGCGCTGCGTTGGCTGCTCGATCGGCCGGGGGTGACGGTCGCGCTTTGGGGCGCTCGGCGACCCGAGCAGCTTCTCGGCATGGCCGAGGTGCTGGACTGGCATCTCGACGAGGCGGCGATGAGCGCCATCGACGAGATCCTCGCGAGGCACATCAGCGCTCCGGTGGGCCCCGAGTTCATGGCGCCGCCGGATCGTGATTCGGCCTGATACCGCCTCTCCTGGGTTTCTGTTACGGTCTGGCCTCGAAGATCAGGTTGAAGGGCGTCTGCGCCACGCGGCGGAAACGGCTGAAGCCGCCTTGGGTGACCACTTCGCGCAGCCGCGCCTCGCCGGCCTGGGCGCCCAGCCCGAGCCCGACCTCCTGGGCGAGCGAGCACGGCGTGCAGACCATGGTGGATACCGAATAGAACGCGCGGCCGACCGGATTGAGGTTCTCCTCGACCCGGTCGTTGGCGAAGGGCTCGACAATCATCCAGCTTCCCTCGGGCGCGAGCGTCTCGAGCACATGAGCGGCGACACCGATCGGGTCGCCCATGTCGTGCAGACAATCAAAGGCCGCGACCAGGTCGTAGTCGCCACCGTTGTACGATTTGGCACCCGCCACCTCGAAGCGCACGCGATCGGCCACACCCGCGGCCTGCGCACGCTCGCTCGCGATGCGAACCGAATTTTCATGGTAGTCGTAACCCGTGAAGCGGGACGCCGGGAATGCCTGTGCCATCAAAATGGTCGAGGCGCCGAACCCACAGCCGATGTCGGCCACGCGCGCCCCTTGGGCAAGCCGATCGGCCTTGCCGTCGAGGGCGGGAATCCAATCACGCACCAGATACTCCGCATAGCCGGGGCGGAACAGCCGCTCGGTGGCGCGGAACAGTTCCGCGTCGTGCTCGTCCCAGCCGACCCCTTGGCCGCTGCGGAAGGCGGCTTCGATCTTCGGCGTTGCGAGCAGGCCTGCCACGGCGCCTTGGAACGCCCCGACCAGAAACGTGGGGCTTTCCTCGTCCGCCAGCACCATGGCCTGCTCCGGGCTCATGAAATAACGCTCGCTCGCGCGATCGTAGCTTACGTAACCGCCGGCCGCCTGCGCGCGCAACCATTCGCGCACATAGCGCTCATGGGTCTGCGTACCAGCGGCAAGCTCGGCCGAGGTCATCGGGCCGTTTTCGGCGAGTGCCCGATAAAGACCCAGCCGATCGCCGATCACCACCAGCGGAGCGTGCCAGGCGGCGCCGAAATCACTCACGGCGCGCTCCAGCAACTGATTCAGCCGCTCTTCGTCGACGCTCATGAACATTACTCCCGCTATATCAATACTTCCGCGCTGTCATAGCTCCCGCTCTCGCCCAGCAGAGCGGAAGTATTCTCCTACGTCATCGTCCCAGACGAATTACTCCGCGCGGCGGGGGGGCGACATTCGCGCTGTCAACGCCGCCCGACCGACCGTGCGGCCCGGGCGGCGCCCTCACTGCGCGGAGCGGGTTGGGAACTCCTAGTTCTGCTGATTCGCCTCCTGCAACAACGCCACGACCGCTTGCGCGACGTGGTTGGTGGCCTCGGCGGATTCCATTTGCGTGCCGATGCGCGCGAGTTGCGCGGCTTGCTTAAGCATGTTGTTCGCCGCCTCGCTGCCGCTCATGTCGTGGATCGCGCCCTCCCCCATGCCGTCGCACGGATTGCCGGCCGAGTCGTCATAGCCTTCGCCTTCCTTGCCAACCAGGCAGTTGACGACGTGCTGAAGGTGCATTTGATGCTTCTCCAGCGTGCCCGATTTGGCGGCGTAGGTGGCATGCTCATGGGCGGTTTGCAGCTGTTTCGCGCCGTGGCTCGAGGCAAGTGCGAGCCCCGCGGCAAATAGACCGGTGGCAAGGGTGAGAGACATAACGAGTCGAGTTGACGAGTATCCGTGCATTGCTGCGTCTCCATTAGTATTAGATTTTGCTCAAGCGTGCCCACCCCCCCGAGGGCTTACGCTCGGGTGCAGGCCGCGACGGCTCACCCCCCCAACCAAACCATAGACCATTTCGCGAGGTGTAACGCGCGCGAGTCGTTTATCAGACGGCGATCAGTCCTCCTCGAATGCCTCCGCAGAACGGCCATGTCCGGTCTCACATCGATCGTGCAACGAGAGCACGCGGATCACCCGGCAATCGGCCACGCGGCCGCCGCGGCAGGCACTCGCCACACGCCTGAGCTCACGGCGCAACAATTCCAGACGCCGGAGGCGGCTCTCGATGGCTGCGAGGTTCACGCGGGCGATGCGATCGATCTCCGCGCAAGATTGCTTCGGATAATCCGTCAACGTCAGCAGCTCCCGGATCTGCTCGAGGCTGAACCCCAGTTCGCGGGCGTGACGGATGAAACTCAGGCGATCGAGGTGACGCGCGGTGTACCGGCGCTGATTGCCGGTGGTGCGTTGCGGCGGTGGCATCACGCCAATACGCTCGTAATGGCGGATGGTCTGCGCCGTGCAGCCGGTGCGACGGGAAAGATCGCCGATCGAGAGCCTGTTCGACATCGGGTGTTTCCGCTTGAACTTACAACGACTATAGGTTCTATGCTGATAAATGCTAGTGACTTGCATTCGGACCAAAGGGAATGATCCATAGTGCCACCCCATTCGCCGTCACGGGATAACACGCACAGTCATAGCAGCGTTTTGCTGTGGAGCCTGGTCCTAACGCTCCTGTTCGCTGCGATCGAGGGGATCGGCGGCTTGCTCTCCGGCTCGCTCGCCTTGCTCGGTGATGCCGGACACATGGCCACCGACTCGCTCGCGCTCGGTGTCGGTGCGCTCGCCGCCTGGCTCAGCCGGTATCCCCCGACGATGCGGCACTCCTATGGCTTGCAACGCTTCGAACTGATCGGTGGTCTACTCAATGCGCTTTTCATGCTCGGCGTGGTGGGCTGGCTCGCCTACGAGGCCGTGCAGCGGCTCGCGGCGCCACCGCCGGTTGCCGGCGGAGCGGTCATGATCGTTGCCGCGGTGGGCCTGGGCGTCAATCTGCTCGTGCTGCGGGTACTGCACGGCAGCGCGCACAGCTTCAATACGCGAGGGGCAATCCTGCACGTGCTGGGCGATCTTCTCGGCTCGGGGGCTGCGCTGACGAGCGGCGCGGTGGTCTTCTTTACCGGCTGGGTGGCTATCGATCCGTTGCTCTCCTTGCTGATCGGTCTGCTGATCCTGGCTTCGACGAGCAAGCTGTTGCTGGAGGTCCTGCATGTGTTTCTCGAAGGGGTACCGCCGCACGTCAACCTCGCCGAGGTCGGTCGTACGCTCGCGGAACTCGAGGGCGTCGAGGAGGTGCACGATCTGCACATCTGGACGCTCGCCTCGGGAAACCACGCGCTGTCGGCGCATATCTACATCCGCGACATGCACCGCTGGCCGCAGTTGCTTAGCGCAATACAGGAGCTGCTCCGGCACGACTACGCGATCACGCACACCACCATCCAGCCCGAGCCGGCCGCGGACGTCACGTTCAAGTCACTCAGCGATGTCGTGCGCGAGCTCAAAACGCCCCGCCGCGCACCGTCCCGAACCCGGTAGTCGACCCCTGCCGTCACCCGGTTCGCGCCTAATGCGAGACGAGGGGTCGGTTCCTTGTCGCCGAGGGCCGCGCTTACGGGCTAGTGAGCGCGCAGAAATGAGGTGACAACCTCTGCCAGCGCGTGCGGCTGCTCGTAGTGCACGGCGTGTCCCGATTCCACGATCGCCGCTTCGCGGAAATCGCGAAAGCAGTCGCGGCGTTGCGCCCAGTCACCCAACGCCCGCAGCCGCGCCATGTAGGTCGAGCGCTGGCCATAGACCCAGAGCACGGATGCGGTGGTGCACCGCCAGCAGGCCATCGCCTCCTCCAAACGATAGAGCACCGGGTTGGGCCGCTGGTGGGCCGGGTCGGCGCGCAGATACACCCCGTCGGGCGAAGTGTAGGCCGCATCGCGCGCCAGTACCGCGGCGCGCTCGCGCCCAAGCAGCGGATGCCGACGCATGAGCTGTTCGGCGAGCGCGGCGTAATCATCGAATCGCCGAGGCCGCAGCGGCTGGCGCAAACTGTCAAGCCACCGCGCATAACGCTGCGGGGCGTCCTGCGGCTCGCTCGGCGCGAGGCCGAAGCCCTCGACCGAGATCAAATGCCGCACCCGCTGCGGGCGCACTCCCGCGTAGAGACCGGCCACGTTGCCGCCCATGCTGTGCCCGAGGAGACTCACGGGCTGCTCCAGCGCGAGTGCATCCAGCAGCGCATCCAGATCGGCGAGGTAATCGGCGAACCAATAGCCGCCAGGCGCTCGGTCACTGCCGCCGAAACCCCGCCAATCCGGTGCCAAGCAGCGCCGGCCTGGGCCCAGGGCGTCGACGAGGAAGCGGAAAGTGATCCCGCTGTCCATCCAGCCGTGCAGCAGCAGCAACGGGGGAGCGTCGCGGGGGCCCCACTCGTGGATACGGTAACGCAAGCCTCGAATTCGCAGTGTCCGCGTACGCGGGCCGGGGGAAGCGCGCTCAGCGTCCGAACCGTGCCGCGTGCTCATCGATGTCCCATTCCTGCGCGGTGAACTCATCGCTGGTGGTGCCGGTGAGCAATTGCCAAACGAAGTCAGCCACGGCTTCCGGGGAATGCAGCCCGCCGGTGCGCTTGAGCTCCCGAAAGCGCTCCACGTCCGGGAAGCGCTCACTGTCCTGTTCGCGGATGAGTGACTGCATCGGCGTATCCACCACCCCCGGGCGCACGCTGCCCACGGCGATTTCCCGCCCGGCAAGCTCGACCTCCAGCACACGGGAGATCATGTGCAACGCCGCCTTCGAGGCGCAGTAGGCGCCCCAGCCGGCAATGGGACGATGCGCCGCGCCCGAGGAGAGATGCAGAACGCGCCCGCCGGTCAGGCAGGGCAGCAGGCGCTGGGTGAGGAAAAGCGGCGCCTCGACGTTAACGGCCTGAGCGTAGCGCCATTCCTCCAGCTCGACCGTCGCCAGCGGACCCACTGGCTCCAGTACGGCGGCATTATGCAGCAGATAGCGCACGTTGCGCCCCGCGACCGCCTCCGCCACGGCTTCCCGCCCCTGCCGGGTCGCCACATCCGCGCTCGTGGGCTCGATGCGCTCCGGATGGGACCGGGAAAGCTCCTCGAGCGGGCCGCTGCGCCGGCCGACCACGATTACCGTCAGGCCTCCCGCCACCAGCCGCTGCACGATCGCGCGCCCAATGCCTGTCCCCCCCCCGGTTACAACTGCAAGCTCGCTCATCGTAGTTGCCTCCCTATAGAGTTGGAAATTGACATGTTTCCGACCGTGAGCCGTCAGGCGAGCGGGTCCTGGCGGAAAAACCGGCGCAGTTGCTCGTAGACCGCGGGGTAGCCCAAGCGGAGCCGCTCGGGCAGCTCGAAGAAGGCTTCGCAGGCGACCGCGAAGAACTCACCGGGCGATTCCAAGGCATAGTCATCGAGCACCGGTTCCCCTCCCGCCGTCCTAACCGACTCGGCGTGATCCCAGGCTTGCGTGAACGCGCGGGTCCAGTCCCGCCGCGACATGCCCCGGTGCAATGGGGGCATGCCGTTGACCGTGCCGTTAAGCATATCGAGCTTATGGGCGAACTCGTGCAGGATCACGTTGTAGCCGTTCAGCTCGGCGCCCGCTTGGATATCGCTCCAGGAAAGCACCAGCGGACCGGAGTCCCACGCCTCTCCGATAAGCTCCGCCACCTGCTCGTGAACCACGCCGGCATCATCGCGATACGCATGCCGGGCACGAAATTCGCCTGGATAGACCACAATGCTATACCAACCGCGATACCACTTGAGCCCCAACTCCAGCACCGGCAGGCAGCCAAGCCCGGCAATGGTTGCGGCGTGGCGCGTTTCCACCTCGAAGTCCGCGGCGCCGTAGAAACGCTTTTCCGCCATCAGCAGCGTCGCGAGCTCATGCAGCCGCGCCTGCGCCGGTTCCTGCAAGCGGCGGAGCAGCGGCTGCGCGGCGACGATCTCTTCCCAGAGCCGTTGCGGTATACGCTGCCGGGCAAGGATGCGCTCGCGTCGCCAACGTTGCAGCCAGCCCGTCACATTCCCTCCACCCCACTCGCAGCGGCGACGACCCGAAGCGGCTGCCCGGTCAGCCAGCCGCGCACGTTCTCCGCGGTTTGATCGATGATCCGCTGGCGGGCCTGCTGGCTGCCCCAGGCACAGTGCGGGGTTACGATCAGGTTGGGGATATCCGGCGCGAGCAAGGGGTTGCCCTGCCGCGGCGGTTCCTCCGTGAGCACATCGATTCCGGCACCCGCGATCCGGCCCGAGCGCAGTGCATCGGCAAGCGCGGCTTCTTCCACGATCCCACCGCGCGCGGTATTGATCAGCAGCGCCGTGCGCTTCATCCGGGCGAACTCCCGCGCTCCGATGAGCTCCCGGGTCTCGGGCGTAAGCGGACAATGCAGACTGAGGACATCGACCTGCTCGAGCAGATCCGGCAGCCCGACACGCCCGGATTCGGGTTGCGCGGCGCCGGGTCGCTGCGCCACCTGCACCGACATACCGAATGCTCGGGCGCCCTGAGCGACCCGCCGACCGATCTCGCCGTAACCCACGATGCCGAGCACCTGGCCGTCAAGCTCCTCGATCGGATGCGTAAGTAGGCAGAACTCGCTGGCCTGGGCCCAGGCGCCGTCCCGCACGTCCCGCGCATAGGCGAACAAACGGCGCGACAACGCAAGCATGAGCATGAAAACGTGCTGCACCAGCGAGGCAGTGCCGTAGTCGCGGCAGTTCACCACCGTTATCCCACGGGCGGCCGCGGCCTCCAGGTCGACGTTGTTCGTCCCGGTTGCGAGAACGCAGATCAGCCGCAGTCGCGGGCAGCGCGCGATGACCCGGCGGTCGAGCCTCGTTTTGTTTACGATCGCGCAATCGGCCAGCCCGATACGCGCGGCGGCTTGCGAGTCTGCGGTCGCTGCGAAGTAATGTATATTAGGAAGTATCTCTTCCAATTTACTGAAATTCATCTTATCACTGCCCAACGATGAGCGATCCAAGAATACCGCTTGCATGTGAACTCCCGGCGAATCGGCGACCTGCCATCTCTATGGCAACTGAGGTATGCACCCGCATTGCCGCCCCCTACTGACGCGCTTGCCCGGCCGCCCCAGAGAGTGCAACGCCGGCTGCTTGGCGTGCACTATGGGCGAAAACACAAACAGCACGGGGGCACAGGATCGACTACGCTTGTTAATTGATCGAAGCGCTTCGGTTCGGCGGGTTATCCCGCATTGCCGCGCAAGCCGCTGGCGCATCGTCACGGCCGGCACGGTCGCGAAGACCCCCCATGGCACCTGCAACGACTCGGGTACGGCGATGCCTGCTCAGCAGCTGCAACAGTTTCTCAATCACCACGAGATCAATTATTTGATCATTCAGCACTCGCCGGCATTCACCGCACAGGGAAACGCGGAAGCGGCGCATGTCTCCGGACGGTATTTCGCCAAGACCGTGACGGTCAGTGTGGATGACTGTTTGGCCCTGGTGGCGATACCGGCCATGCGCCGGCTGGATCTACCGGCCTTTGCGCGAAGCGTCGGTGCCCAGCGCGTCGTGCTGGCCTCGGAATCAGAATTCCAGAATCGTTTTCCCAGCTGCGAGCTTGGCGCCATGCCGCCGTTCGGCAACCTCTTCGGCATGGAAACCTATGTCAGCCGGGATTTTGCCCAAGCGCGGGAAATCGCCTTCAATGCCGGCTCGCAGAGCGAAGTCATGCTGCTCGCCTGGCAGGACTACCTTCAGCTGGTCAAACCCCAAGTCCTCGATTTCTAGCACCGATTCAGTAGGCATGCTCATCGAATACCGGATCGACGCTGCGCTGCCAACGCCCTTGCCAGGAATCCAGCAGCCGTTCGGCGGGCGTAAGGCCCGTTTCCGCGATCTCCTGTAATTCCCTCAAATAGCGGGTTTCATCAACCCCGGCTTCGTTGAGGCAAGCGCGCCGGCGCAAGCCCTGCTCGGCGATGCCGAGCACCTCTCGGGCGAGCTCCTGCAGGCGCTGGCCACGAAACTGAGTTTGCAGCCCCCAACGCGGCACGTCGGCATGCAGGTCCTGGCGTTCCTGCTGCGACCAATCCGCCACGAGCCGGCTCGCCGCCTCCAACGCCCCCTCATCGTAGAGCAGCCCGACCCACAGGGCAGGCAGCGCGCACAATCGGCCCCAAGGACCCGCGTCCGCGCCGCGCAGTTCCAGAAATTGCTTGAGCCGCACCTCGGGGAAAAGCGTCGTGAGATGATCCTCCCAGTCGCTCAGAATCGGCACGGCCCCGGGCAGGGCCGGCAGGCGGCCCGCAAGAAAATCGCGAAACGACTGACCGCTGGCGTCGATATACCGACCCTGCCGGCGAACCAAGTACATGGGCACGTCCAAGGCATACTCGACGTAGCGCTCGAAGCCCATGTCGTCGCCGAAGACGAATGGCAGGATGCCGCATCGATCCGGGTCGGTATCGGTCCAGACAAGGCTGCGATAGGTCAGATAGCCGCTCGGCGCCCCCTCATAGAAGGGTGAGTTGGCAAACAACGCGCTCGCGAGCGGCTGTAGCGCCAGGCCGACGCGCAACTTCTGCACCATGTCGGCTTCATCGCGATAATCGAGGTTGACCTGCACACTACAGGTGCGAGTCATCATATCGAGCCCGAGCGCCCCGCGTCGCGGCATATAGCGGCGCATGATCGCGTAGCGGGCTTTCGGCATCCATGGCATCTGGTCTTGGCGCCACAGCGGCTGAAAGCCGAGGCCGATCAATCCCAGCCCAAGTTTTTCAGCAACTTGCCGAACCTCCTTGAGATGGGCATTTACTTCCTCGCAGCTCTCGTGAAGATTCGCCAGCGGCTCTCCCGATAGCTCCAGCTGCCCGCTCGGCTCAAGGGTCACCGCCGCCGCGCCGCGCTGCAACGCGATTACCTGGCCGTCCTCCAGCAGCGGCTCCCAACCGAACGCTGTCATGGCTTCAAGGAAGGCACGAATCCCGGCTTCGCCCTCGTAAGGCACGGGCCGCCGGTCGGCCAGGCGGAACACGAATTTCTCGTGTTCCGTGCCGATGCGCCAGCGCGATTCGGGCTTGCCCCCCCGGACGAAATAGTCAACCAGCTGCCGCGGGTCGGTAATGGGCTCTTCGGATACGGATGCCTTTGCTTGTGTCATACCGCCTCATCGCGCGGCCGTGTCCAGCTTGCCTAGCAAGATATACGGGTTAGTTCCCAAGCACGCAAGCGTTCGGCTTCATGGTCGCGGTGAAAGCCGCAATTCGCGGAATCATAACTATTATTAACCATTTAATATCATTGAATTCAATGAATGAGTTAATTTGATTTATAGATATGGAGAAGGACTGTCACCCGCCGACCCACCATCCGGTGAGTCGACGGGGATCGCGCACGCGCGTTCCTGAGCATCCAAGGCGTGGCATTGCCGCAGCTGAGTGTCGAGAACGGCCAAATCGGCCTCCGAAGCGTCCCGATTACTGGCGTGCCGTTGTTCGACTCGCTGGCGCAGTTGCGCCGGCGGAGCTTCGAGCGCAAGGATTGCGAATGCGGCCCGGCGTTCCTTGGCAAGCTCGGCAAAGCGGCGACGCTCGGCGCGTTCGAGGAAGGTGGCGTCGACGATCGGCAGGAAACCGGCGTTCAGGACCTCCGCGGCCAGTTCGCGCAACCGCTTGTAGGTTTGCCGGGTTTGGTCGGGCGTGTAGGCGCCCTTGCCCACAGCAGACCCGGTCTGCGCGTGCCTTTCGAGACCCAGCAGGCGCTTGCGCTCGACGTCCGAGCGCAGGCGGATACAGCCAAAACGTTCCACCAGCGCTTGCGCGGCGGTGCTCTTGCCGGATCCCGTCACGCCGCAGGTGATCACGAGATTGGCCGGATCCGGGTACGCGAGGTATTCGGCGAGCTCGAGATAGCGCTCGACACGTTTCCAAGCCGTTTCTCGGGCTCCGGGCTCGGCGCTCTGCTCTTCGAGCAAGAGCGTGTTGACCTTGGCGCGCACCAGCGCGCGATAGCTCGTGTAAAACCGAATGACCCTCAGCGCGCCGTAATCGCCACTGATCTCCAGATAGGCATTGAGCAAATGATGGGCGGCCATTGGTTGCGCGCGGAAGTGCAGATCCATCACGGTAAACGCGATGTCGTTGGCGGTATCGATCCATCGCAGATCCGGGTCGAACTCGATGCAATCGAAGGCGGCCACCTCGCCTTGCCACGCGATAATATTGTCGAGATGCAGGTCGCCGTGACACTCGCGCACATGACCTTCGCGACGGCGCCGTTCGAACGTCTCGGCGAGGCGTTGCGCCGCCTCCTGCGTCCACTGGCGCAGGCGTTGCAGCCGCCTCACTTCCCGCTCTCCGGAAAAGGCCCGCTCCAGAACGCCGAAATTATCGAGCGCGTGCTCGCCAATGCGCTCCGGGGCACCGTGGCGGGTGTCCTTGGCGATGCCCGTCTCCGAGTGGAAGCGGGCGAGCCTATCGGCCAGACGCTCGATCAGCTCGCGTTCGAGACGCCCGTGTTCGACGCGGTTGCCCAGCAGTACCGACTGCGGAAAGCGGCGCATCTTGACCGCCCAATCCACTACTTCCCCGTCACCGTCGATTCGCGGACCATTTGCATCCTCGGTCACGGGGGTTACATCGAGGTAGACGTGGGGCGCCAAACGGCGGTTGAGGCGAACTTCCTCGGCACAGTAATAGCGGCGGCTCTCGAGCGGTGTGAAATCGAGAAACCCGAGGTTGACCGGCTTTTTGAGTTTATAGGCATATTCACCGGCGAGCAGCACCGTGGAGATGTGCGTCTCCATCACCTCGACCTCGTCCACCGGCTCCGGCCAGAACGGCGCACGTTGCAGGGCCGACACCCGCCGACGATGCTCGGCTAACCTATCCATAGGGCACCCTCTCTCATGACCATAAGGCACGGGCCGTGCGCTCTCATTTCGATGCCCGATGAAATCTATCTGCACCCGCTGACGCCAGGATACAAGGGGGCGGCGGCAACGATGCCGGCCCCCATCGCGCCTCCACCGTAGCAAGCGCTCTCAGCGAGCCGATCCGTGCACCGGAGTGCTGCGCCGTTGCCCTTCCTAGATGGCTTCAGCCATCCGGCGTAAGCCCCTTCTCGGCGAGCCACTCGGCGTTGAACAGCCGGGAATAGTATCGCCCGCCGCCGTCGCAGAGCACGGTGACGATTCGGTGCCCCGGCCCTAATTGCCTTGCCACGCGCACCGCGGCGGCCACATTCACCCCGGTCGAGCTGCCCACGAAGAGACCCTCCTCGCGCAGCAACCGATACACCATCGGCACAGCCTCCTGATCGGGCACCATCATGGCATCGTCGATCGGGGTTCCTTCCAGATTGGCCGTCACTCGGCTGCTGCCGATGCCCTCGGATATCGAATTGCCCTCGGAGGCCGCGGGCTCTCCGTGCCGCACGTAGTTGTAAAGCGCGCTGCCGGCGGGATCGGCGAGCACGGCCCGCACGGATTGGCGTCGTTCCTTGAGGTAGCGGGCCACCCCGGCCAAGGTGCCACCGGTGCCGGTGGCGGACACGAACGCGTCGATTTCCCCCCCGGTCTGGCGCCAGATTTCGGCGCCGGTGGTCTCATAGTGCCCATCCCGATTGGCGGTGTTATCGAACTGATTGGCCCATATCGCGTTGTCGAGGCTCTCGGCCAAACGTCCGGCCACCTTCTGATAGTTTTGCGGATCGCGATACGGCACGGCGGGCACCGTGCGCACCTCGGCCCCGAGCGTGGCCAGGAGATCGATTTTCTCCTGGGACTGCGTTTCCGGAATCACGATGACGCAGCGATAGCCGCGCGCGTTGCAAATATGGGCCAGGCCGATGCCGGTATTCCCCGCCGTGCCTTCGACCACGGTGCCTCCGGGACGCAACTCACCGCGCTGCTCGGCGGTACGAATGATGGCCCAGGCGGCCCGATCCTTGACCGAGCCCCCCGGGTTCATGAATTCGGCTTTGCCCAGAATATCGCAGCCCGTTTCCTGGCTGAGCCGGCGCAGCCGGATCAGGGGCGTATTTCCGACGGCGCCTATGAAGCCGTCGCAGATTTCCATGATGGCACTCCTCCGCGTCTGCTCTGTTGTTGCTGGCTCAAGGGTTGCTCTACCGATCCATGCGCCCAACATTGGTTACCAATGGGACCGCAGCACTGTAGACGATACACGGGCGCCTTGCGATCTCGGCCGCCGCCGGTCACGAACAAGGGTGTGTACAAGGGCCCGTTGCGAATGCATGAGCCACACCCCGACGCGGTCTCCAGTGTTGCGGGATTGATGAGGACTTTGCGCTAAGACGCTGGTCGTACTACCCGTTTCACGTGCATCTTCGATCCGGGAGGCATCCGATGGCAAATTATGTTGGAGGCCGGTATTTCGATGACGCTGAGTATCAGCGCCGCCGCGATCAAGTCCGAGCGCGCATGTCGAAACGCGGGCTGGATGCCTGTCTAATCGCCAGCCCCGAAAACATCTATTATCTGACGGGCCTGGATCATATGGGCTATTTAGCCTGCCAGCTGCTGATCTTCCCGGTCAAAGGCCAGCCCATTCTCGTCACACGCGCCATGGAGCGGGCCACTGTCCGCGATCAAGTGCCGGACGTCGTGCACGTAGGCTACACGGACGGAACGGCCCCTGTCCCCGTGGAGAAAGAGTCCGCCACCACCGTGGCCGAACCGTGGTCCGTCACCGCCGGCGCGCGAGTATAGAGGGCGTCCGCCCCGCACGCACTCGGCGGCCACCGAGGAGACCGTCAAGGCATTGTACGACGCTGGGCTCGCCAAAGGCGTGCTGGCCGTGGATCACAGCAGCAACTTCCTGCCGCATTCCATCGCTCAGGGGATCATCGAGGGTACCGCAGAGGCCACGTGGGAGGAAATCGGCAGCCTGGTGGACGATATTCGCGTTGTCCAGTCGCCGGCCGTGCTGGAGCTGACCCGCCAAGCCGCCGCGGTATCCGACGCCATGATGCTCTCCGCGATCGCCGCCGCCGGGGTCGGTGTCAATGCCCGCGAGATCATGGCCGCCATCTACGATGCCCTTTTTCGGCGCGGCGGCACGTATCCGGGCTTCGTCCCGCTGGTTCGCTCCACGCGCAACCTGGAACACGAGCACGGCACCTGGGAAGATCGCGCCCTCGAATACGGTGATTTGCTGTTTCTGGAGATGTCCGGTTGTGTCCGTCGCTACCACGCGCCGACCGGACGCTTGGTGTCCATCGGGGAGGCCCCGGCGAATGCGGCGTCAATCAATGCGATATGCCAGGAGGCGCAGCAAGCCGCGGCTGATACGATCCGTCCCGGCGTCCGGGCCGGCGATGTCTACGAGGCCTGGCAGGGCGTGCTGGATCGCTCCGAGCTCGGGCATTATCACCGTCATCACTGTGGCTATGCCATTGGCATCGGCTACCCGCCGAGCTGGTCCGGCAGCGGCGTTCCGGTCGGCCTGCGGCGCAACTCGGAAATGACGTTGAGCCCCGGCATGGTCTTTCATCTGATGTCCTGGCTGCTGCATTCCGGCTTGGGCGATTCGTTCCTATCGGATACGGTGGTGGTCACCGAGTCAGGCTGCGAGCGCCTGGCAAAGAGCGATCCCAATGTCACAGTTCGCATCTGACGCTCTCTCGCTGCCGACCCTGCAAGACGTCTCGGCGGCGGAACGGCGCATTCGTGCCGAGCTGCCGGCAACCCCGGCGGTCCCCGCGTTCGAGCTCTCCGCCATGCTCGGCCAGCCGCTGCATCTCAAGGCGGAGAATCTCCAGCGCACCGGCTCATTCAAGGCGCGCGGCGCGTTGAACTGGGTGTGCAGCGCGAGCCCGCAAGAGCTGCGTCCGGGGCTGATCACGGTCTCCGCCGGCAACCATGCCCTAGCACTGGCGTGGGCGGCTCAACGCGCCGGTGTGGAAGTCAGCGTGGTCATGCCCGAAGGTTCCAGCCCGATGAAGATCGAGGCCACCCGCGCGCTCGGCGCCGAGGTCATCATCCACGGTACCATTCAACAGGCGGTCGCCTTCACGCACCGGCTTCGCGAGGAGCGCGGCCTGACGCTCGTCCACCCCTACGACGCCCCCCGTATCATCGCCGGCCAAGGGACATTGGGCCTGGAGCTGCTGCATCAGGTGCCGGCGATGGCACGTATCCTCTGCCCCATCGGCGGCGGCGGGCTGATATCGGGTATCGGCCTCGCCGTTCGCACGCAGCGCCCGGACGTTGAGCTCATTGGCGTCGAGCCGGAGGGGGCGGCGACCATGCGCAACGCCTGGGACCATGAGGATGCGGCGGCCAGCCTGCAGCGCATCGATACCATCGCGGCAAGCCTGGCACCGGCGATCGTGGGGCGCTATACGTACGCCCTGGCGCGTGAGCTGGTCAACGAGGTGGTGACCGTCGATGACCAAGCCATTCGCGAGGCGCTGCGGCTCATGCTCAGCCGCGGCCATCTTTATGCCGAGACGGGCGCCGTGGTCGGCCTGGCCGCGCTGCTCTCAGAACGCGTGCCGCCCCGAGCCGAAAGCCCGAGCGTGATCGTCGTCACCGGCGGCAATATGGATCTCGCGCAGCTGCGCACACTGCTCTGAGGCCGGCCGTGGAGCTCCCGCGGTCCCGCCATACCAGGAAAGCGCATTACATATAGATACCGCCGTTGATGTTTATCTGCTGACCGGTGATGTAACCGCCTTCCGCCGCCAGGAACGCCACCGTCTCAGCGATCTCCTTGGGCTCGCCGAATCGGCGCAGCGGGATCCTGGCCAGGAGCTTCTCCTGAATCGCCTCCGGGACCATCGCCAGCATCTCGGTCGAAGTGAACCCCGGCGCCACGGCGTTGACGGTGATGTTGTGCTTGGCAAGCTCCAGGGCCGCGCTTTTGGTGAATGCGATCATCCCGCCCTTCGAGGCGGCGTAGTTGCACTGTCCGAAATTACCCGACTGACCGACGAACGAGCTGATATTGATGATCCGCCCGTAACGCTGCTCGATCATTTTCGGGCAGGCGGCGCTGGTCGTATAAAAAACACTGTTGAGGTTGGTGCCGATCACCGTCTCCCAGTCTTCGTCCGTGAGACCCTTCAACGCCTTGTCCCGGGTGATGCCGGCGTTGTTCACGAGCACGTCGAGGCGACCGTAGTGATCGATGGTCTTGCCGACCAGGGCGCGGGCCTGATCGCTGCGGCTCACATCCGCCTGCACGACGAAACATTCGCTGCCAAGCTCCTGGATCTCCTTGGCCAACGCATTGGCCGCCTCTTCACTGTGGTTGTAGTTGACCGCCACTCGGGCACCGAGGCGGGCGAGCACGAGGGCAATCTCCTTGCCGATGCCGCGCGCACCTCCGGTGACCAAAGCAACCTGCTGATCCAGGCGACGCATGAGCGATACCCCCTATATTGATTTGCGGTGGTGTGAGGAAACGGTAATAAAATCGCGGGCCGGGCTGCCGAAAGCACTGCCCTTCTTTTCTATGGTAGGCGAAGAAACAACCTGCGTGAACTTGTAGGGCGTGACACTTTTCTAACAGCTGAAGCACGCTATGCTCTAGGTGAAGCAAGGACGAAAGACGCCAAGATGCTTTCCAAAGGGAGGAACCCAGCTTATGTATAGCAGGCGAGGCGAAAACGGCGCGATTCCGCATCGAAACGGGCGTTTCCACTGCATCAATCAGCAGTGGTTCTTCTCGACGCGCGAGCAACGTCTGGTCGGCCCCTATCGTGATCAGGACGAGGCACAGGAAGCGCTGGGGAAAATGTTCGCGCCTCCGGCGGCGGATCGTATCAAGGAATACAGCGGCTGACGGCCACGGCACGCGCGCGACTGGTTTGCGGTCTCCGGGACAAGGATTGGACCATCCGTCCCTGGCCCGGAGAGGGGGACATCGTGCGTTCTTACCACGGGAGGCGATGGGAGGGCTTGATCGGCAGCCGCCCACGCCAATATTGAATCAACACGAAACCAAAGACCATACCGCCGATGTGAGCGAAATGCGCCACCCCGGCCATCGAGCCGGTAAACCCCGCCCATAATTCGAACGCGCCGTATAAGAAGACGAAATACTTCGCTTTCATGGGAATCGGCGGAAACAGCAGAAATATCATCTGATTCGGGAACATCATGCCGAAGGCGAGCAGGATCCCGAACACGCCGCCGGAGGCTCCAATGGTCGGATAGATATCGCCCTGCCCCGCGGCGACGCTCGCCACGATGAGCTGTATGAGCCCGGCGCCGACGAGGCAGAAAAAATAATAATAGGCAAACGGCCGAGAGCCCCAAAGGTTCTCGATCTGCACTCCGAACATCCACAGCGCGAACATGTTGGCGAACAGATGCAGCATGCTCCCATGCAGGAAGGCATAGCTGACCAGCTGCCAGACATGGAAGCCGGGCGCGTGCACGACCCCCAGCGGTGAGGGTGCAATCTCCGGCATGCCAATCGGCCACAACCCGAAATAGAGTACCGGCGCCAAAGAGCCGCTCATCTGTTGCCAGAGAAAAACCAGTCCATTGGTGATCAGCAAAGTCAGCACCACGGGAGGCAGGCTGTTCTGGCTGGGATTGCTTCTGTATTGGTTCATTAGCTCGTCTTCCTGTCGGGCTCGCTGCCATCATACGGGGGCGATTCGGTCCCGCGCCAGCCGCGGAGGCAACTTTGCCACGGATAGCGACCCGCTGAGCGCGACACGAGCCGCCGCGGGTGACGCTTGTCGAGCAAGGAACGGCTCAGTACTCTAGCGGCTCCGATCGACGTCATGCGCGCATCCAATGAACGACCATAAGCGACTGACCGGCGCCAATCGGGCCGGATTACCCGAACATCCGCGACGCGGTGAATTGCTCGCCGTGGTCCACGCGCGGCCTGTCGCGCCGCTACGTGCGCCGCAGCATCTCACCCATCTCGCCCTCTTCGGCGGCGCCGCAGCGCGGGAGCGCGAGCTCGCGCACATTGCCGCGCTGTGCCACGAGGTGGGCATCGATCCGCCGTCGGCGAAATCGGACCACGTGCTTTTGGAGACGGAAGCGTTCCGGCTGCGCTGGGAGCCCCACACGGAGTTTTCCACCTATACCCTTTTCTCCGGCGAGCCGAACGGCGAGCCCTTTCAGACGACGGGTCTGGATGCCGTACCCGCGCAATGGGTCGCGGAGCTGCCGGGAGAGCTCCTTGCCGCCTGTCATCTCAGTCTCGTTCAGGCGGACACGGTCGCCGAGTACCCCGAGCGCATGCAGGAGTACTTCAACCTGCAAAGCCTTACCGGCAGCCGCTGCGCCGGAGGGGCGGCCACGGTGTGGACCGATTTCCGGGCGCACGCCGACGGATTCACCCGCTTTCTGGTTCTCGATCGCGGCTTGCGTCAGGCCCAGGGCGGCCGCCTGATCCAACGTCTGCTGGAGATCGAGACGTATCGTCTCATGGCGTTGCTCGCCCTGCCCATCGTGCGTCAGCTCATGCCCGAGATCACGCGCATGGAGAATAAGCTCGGCGATCTCACCGATCGCCTGGCGAGTGCCCGCCATGCCGAACAGGAGCAGGGGCTGCTCGAAGCGCTGTCCGCCCTGTCGGCGGACGTGGAGCGGATCATCGCTCAGAACAATTTCCGTCTCGGCGCCGCCGCTGCCTATTCGGGGCTGGTGCGCCTGCGAATCGAGGCCTTGCGCGAGACGCGGGTGGAGGGCGTGAGCACGGTGCAGGAGTTCATGAACCGGCGCTTGGTCCCGGCAATGGATACTTGTCAAGCCATCGGCGAGCGCTTGGACCGGTTGTCGCGACGCGTCAGCCGCGCCGCGAATCTGCTGCGCAGTCGTATCGACCTGGCGCTGGAGGCGCGCAACCGGGATCTGCTCGAATCCATGAATCGCCGCACCCGACTGCAGCTGCGGCTGCAGACCACCGTGGAAAGCCTCTCGGTGGTGATCCTGAGCTACTATACGATCGGCCTTATCCATCACGCGCTCTCCGGACTGGAAGCGGCCGGGCTGCACGTGCCGGTGGAACTGCTCACCGGCATCAGCGTGCCGATCGTGGTCCCGGCCGTAGCGGGCGGCGTCTTCGCGATTCACCGCTGGGTCGAGCGTGCCGATTCGAAGACGGCGAAATGACAGCGCATCGCTACGGTACCGGGTTGTTCTGTCCAGATGAACGCTCGCCCGCGGGCGCCCCAAACCCTGCGCTTGTAGACGCCCCCGCGAACGGCTCGACAGCACCGCGCGATCCATAGATTCCCCGCCGCTTCGCTTCGGCTCCTCCCTTGCCGGTCGCGCAGGCGCAGCGACCACCGTGGCGGCCCGGCTGAACCAATCGCGCCGCCATCAGTCGATTCATTACAAGGTCATTGCAAACAATAGCGCTCGAACCCGCCGCTGAGCAGACCGCCGGCCAAGAAACGGCGATCGATGCATGCGGCGCCGAGGCGCGCAAACCCGGCCAAACCATCGATGTCGCTCGTCCGCCGTTGTTGCCGGCGCGACAAGGCGCCCGTGGGGCACGCTCGAGAAGTCGATGGAGGAGCGACGGAGGCACGGCATGACGCCATTGCAAAAGCTGCGTGAATTCGGCCAGAGTTGCTGGCTCGACAATCTCACCCGCCGCATGGTCCGCGGCGGCGAGCTTCGTTGCCGCGTCGAGCGCGACGGGCTGCTCGGAGTCACGTCGAACCCGAGCACCTTCGATCAGGCAATCACCGGCAGCGAGGATTACTCAGCGCAGATCGACGAGGCCGTCGCCGCCGGGTGCTCTACTCGCGAGCTCTACGAGACGCTGGTGACTACCGACGCCCGGGAAGCCTGCGACATCCTGCGGCCCGTCTATGAAGACACCGCCGGGGGGGACGGATATGTGAGCCTCGAGGTCTCGCCGCGTCTTGCCCGTGCCACGGAGGCCTCGATACGCGAGGCACGGCGGCTCTGGGAGACGGTCGATCGGCCGAACCTATTCATCAAAGTGCCCGGTACCGCCGAGGGCGTACCCGCCATCGAGACCCTGCTCTTCGAGGGGATCAACGTCAACATCACGCTGCTTTTCTCCGTGGCGAGCTACGAAGCGGTGGCCGAAGCCTATCTCCGTGCGCTCGAGCGGCGTGTGCAAGCGGGCCGGCCCGTCTCGGGCATCGCCTCGGTCGCGAGCTTCTTTCTCAGCCGTATCGATGTGCTCGTCGACCAACTGCTCGAGCATCGGATCTATTCCGGCCATGAAGTGGACCCGGACGCCTTGCGTGGGCATGCCGCAATCGCCAACGCCAAGCTGGCCTATCTGAGCTTCGAGCGCATCCTCGCGAGCGAGCGCTGGCAGGCACTCGAAAATCAGGGCGCGCGCGCGCAGCGCTTGCTCTGGGCGAGCACCGGCACCAAGAATCCGCGCTACCGTGACGTCATGTACGTCGAGCCGCTGATCGGACCGCACACAGTGAGCACGATGCCAGGCGCCACTCTGGATGCCTTCCGCGATCACGGCCGGGTGCGTGAGACCGTGCGCGAAGGCGTGACCAATGCCGAGCAGGTGATGCTCGATCTCGCCGCACTCGGCATCGAGTTCGACCACGTCACGCGGCAGCTCGAAAACGAGGGCGTGCAGAAATTCATCGAACCGTTCGACGCCCTGCTCGCGCACCTTGAAACCCTGCGCGAGCGCCGCCTCGTGAAACGCGAGCTGCCGCCACTGCGCAACATGGCCCGGCGTCTTCGCCGTCGCGTCGTGGAAATGACCACCGCGGCGGGATCCGGGCATCTCACCTCGTGCCTCTCCTGCGCGGATCTCATCGCCGCGTTGTTCTTCCGCGAGATGCGCTGGGATCCCACCGCGCCGGAAGCACGCAATGTCGACTCGTTCATCCTTTCGAAAGGCCATGCCGCGCCGATCCTGTGGGCGGCGCTCGTGGAGGCGGGCGCAAGCGACGAGGACCCGCTCACCCTGCGCCGCATCGATAGCTCCTTTGAAGGCCATCCGACACCGAACAACGCCTGGGTGCAGGTCGCGACCGGCTCACTCGGCCAGGGGCTCGCGGCGGCCAACGGGATGGCGCTCGCTAACCGCCTGGACGGCATCGATGCGCGGGTGTTCTGCCTGCTCGGCGATGGCGAATGCTCGGAGGGCTCAGTGTGGGAAGCCGCTCAGTTCGCGTCCTTGAACAAGCTCTCCAACCTGGTGGCCATTGTGGACGTAAACGGACTCGGGCAGAGCGAGACCGCGCCCTACCATCACCGGACCTCGGTATTCGCGCGCCGCTTCGAGGCGTTCGGCTGGCAGGCGATCGAGCTCGACGGCCACGATATGGAAGCCGTGCTCGATGCGCTCTATCAAGCCCGCAGCGGCGGGCCGACCGCGCTCATCGCGCGCACCGAAAAGGGCAAGGGCATATCCTTCCTGGAAGGCGCGGACGGCTGGCACGGCATGCCACTCGAGCGTGAGGACATGGAGCGCGCGCTCGCGGAAATCGGCGAGGTCGAACCCGCCATGCGCTTCGCGGGGCAACGCGTGGGGAGCTTCTCCGAGCCGCCCGCGGAGAACGCCCCGCCGCTGCCGGCTCCGAATTATGAAATGGACGCCGCGCACGCCACCCGCGATGGTTATGGCCGGGCGCTCGTCAAGCTCGGTCAGGCCGACGCCCGGATCGTCGCGCTCGACGGGGACGTCAAGAATTCCACGCGGACAGAGGGCTTCGCGCAGGCGCTGCCCGAGCGTTTCTTCCAGAGCTACATCGCCGAGCAGAATATGGCGGGGGCCGCGTTGGGTCTTGCCGTCTGCGGCAAAATCCCCTTCGCCGCCTCCTTCGCCTGCTTTTTCACCCGCGCGGCCGACTTCGTTCGCATGGCGGGGCACAGCCGCCCGCGGCATCTGGTGTTCTGCGGCAGCCACGCCGGGGTCTCGATCGGCGAGGACGGCCCATCGCAAATGGGCCTAGAGGACATCGCGCTGTTCCGGGCCGTGCTCGGCAGCACGGTCCTCTACCCGTGCGATGCGGTCAGCGCCGAGCGCCTGACCGAGGAGGCGGCGCGCACCGAGGGCATCGTGTATCTGCGCACGAGCCGCGGCAAGACCCCCGTCATTTACGACAATGACGAGGCGTTCCCGGTCGGCGGCAGCAAGACGCTGCGTGCCTCGGCGAAAGACGCCGTCACCGTGGTCGCGGCGGGCGTCACGGTGCACGAGGCGCTTGCGGCCTACGCCGAGCTTGCGCGGCAGGGCATTACCGTGCGCGTGATCGATCTCTACTCCGTGAAACCGCTCGACAGCGAAGCGCTCGCGCACGCCGCCGAGGAAACGAAAGCGTTGCTCGTGGTCGAGGACCACTGGCCCGAGGGCGGCATCGGGGAGGCCGTGAGCGCGGCGGTTGGCCATCTCGCGCCCGTGCACCGGCTCGCGGTGACCGGCGAGCCGCGCTCCGGCAAGCCGGAGCAACTGCTCGAGCGCCATGGCATCTCGCGTAACGCCATCGTGCGTCAAGTGCTGGAGCTGGCCGGCTGACGGGTCTCGGGAACGGGCACGGTTCGACATCCGGAAGGCCAATCGCCTGGGAAAAAGCCATGCAGCAAGGTCAGTAATGAAAGCAACGGGCTGGGTGGCCAATTCCTTTAGGACGATCAAAACTGGTCGTAATGCCCCCCAATGGCAAATATGTAAATGTAGTTATCATCGTACGTATAGATAACTCGGTCTTTCTGGCTGATGCGGCGAGACCATAAACCAGAGAGTGTGTGTTTCAATCCCTCGGGTTTCCCGGTGCCAGTGGTGGGGTCATCGCGCAGCATCTCTTTCAGCAGGCCGCACACTGTTTTATGCAATCGCTTATCTTTTTGCCTGAGTTTTTCGTAAGCTGCTCATGTATTACCTTCAAACACCAGTGATCTCATCAAGTTCATCGGCTGTTGGTTTATATCCCTCCCTTTCCGTATGAGTGCCTATCGAAGCAGCGATTTGCTTCATTAAATCAGTGTTTTGCAGAATATGTAATGTTTCTTGCTCGCGCTCCCAATCGTCGGCACCCACCACAACGAAATCTTCCCCACTGCGGCGAGTAACCCTGATCGGCATGTGCCGGTTAACCACCTGTTCTACAAAATATTTTAGGTTGTCTCTGAACTTGTTTACACTAATTGTATCCATAGGCTTGACTTCTATCATGTACGGGGTATCCGTACACAGTAGCCAGAACGTTCCCACAACGCAATCAACGCGCGGAGACGAGCTTGATGCCTAATCTCGCGCCCCCTTCGCTCGACTCAATGCCGGCACGAATGACGCGATGGGCGATGTAAGCGCCCTGTGCGATCATGGCGGCTTCACCCCACGTATCGCTGAAACGCTGATGGATGCGCCCGCCCGCGCCATGGACCACGACTACCTCCAGACGCTGCGCCGTTTGCATCCGGCGTGGCGCCTGCTCGCCGCGGACCATGGGCCGCTGGTGATCGGCTTTCTGTATCGCTGCTTTATCGAGCCAAACGTGCGCACCCTGCCCGAAGAGGAAGCGGCGTCGCGCCTGGAGGATTATCTTTTCCAGTTACGCGAGCGCCTCGGCGAGGAGGCTTTCCCCAAGCGTGCTCTCGACTACCTCAATGACTGGGCCTCCGACGAGCGCGGTTGGTTGCGCAAATACTACCGCGAGACCCGCGACGAGCCTTGCTTCGACATCACGCCGGCCACGGAGCAGGCTATCCAGTGGCTGGCGGGCCTGGAGCAGCAGCAATTCGTCGGCACCGAATCGCGGCTGCGCACCGTCTTCGACTTGCTGCGCCAGATCGTCCAGGGCACCGAAACCGATCCCGAGACCCGGATCGCCGACCTGGAGCGGCGTAAAGCCGCCATTGAAGAGGAGATCGCCCGGATCCGTGAGGGGCGGATGGAGTTCATGGACGAAACCCAGCTCAAGGAGCGCTTCCTGCAGATGACCGGCATCGCCCGTGCGCTGCTGGCCGATTTCCGCCAGGTGGAGCAGAACTTCCGTGACCTCGACCGGGACGTGCGCATGCGCATCGCCACCTGGGAAGGCACCAAGGGGGAGCTGCTGGAGGATGTTTTCGGCCAACGCGACGCTATTGCCGATTCGGATCAGGGCAAAAGCTTCCGGGCCTTCTGGGATTTCCTGATGGCGCCGGCTCGCCAGGAGGAGCTGACCGCGCTGCTGGAGCGCATTCTGGCACTGGACCCCATCGCCGCGCTGGGCCCGGACCGACGCCTCGCCCGTATCCACTACGACTGGCTGGAGGCCGGCGAGACGGCGCAACGCACCGTGGCCCGACTCTCCGAGCAGCTGCGCCGCTACCTGGACGAGCAGGCCTGGCTTGAGAACCGCCGCATTATGACGTTGCTGCGCGGGATCGAGCAGCGGGCGCTGGCCATCCGCGAGTCACCGCCGCCCACGACGTTTATGCAGCTGGACGAACCCGCGCCGCGGGTCGAACTGCCCATGGAGCGGCCGCTGTACAGCCCGCCGATCAAGCCTCGGATCGAACAGCAGGTGCTCGTGGAGGGCGACGAGGAGTTCGCCGCCGACGCTCTGTTCGAACAAGTCTACGTGGATCGGGAACGGCTGCGCGCCCACATCCGCCGCGCCCTGCAGACCCGCGAGCAAGTGGCCCTGACCACGCTGCTGGCGGAGCATCCGCTGCAACAAGGGCTGGCGGAGCTGGTTGCCTATTTGAGCCTGGCCGCCGACGACCGCAAGGCAGTCATCGACGAGCAGACGCCTCAGCACGTAGCCTGGACGGACGAAACCGGCCGAACCCGGCGGGCGCGGCTGCCCGCCGTCGTGTATACACGTTGACCAACGCCGTAACGATTCCATGAACGACGACACCCCCGCCACCCATCAGCTTCCTCCCCTGCTCGTCGCCCTGTTCAAGGGCGTGCTCTACAAAGACCAGAGCCCGCAGCTCTGGCAGGGGCTACTCGAGTTGCAGGCCCGGGCGCGCGACTACGTGACGGTGCTGGGACTGGAGTTAATGCTGGATGAGGCCGAAGGCTATGCTTATCTGCGCCAGCGCCCCCAGGATGAGACCGAGGCGGCGCTGCCGCGGCTGGTCCCGCGCCGGCCGTTGAGCTATCCGGTCAGTTTGCTGCTGGCGCTGCTGCGCAAGAAGCTCGCCGAGCACGACGCCGGCGGGGGCGATCCCCGGCTGATCCTATCCCGTGATCAGATCGTGGACATGATTCGCGTGTTCCTGCCGGAGACAGCCAACGAGGCCCGGTTGGTAGACCGCATCGACACCCACATCAACAAAGCCGTAGAGCTTGGCTTCCTGCGCCGGCTGCGCAACCGCGGCGACCAGCTCGAAGTACGGCGTATCCTAAAGGCTTACGTCGACGCGCAATGGCTGGGGGAGTTCGACCACCGGCTGGCGGAGTATCGTGATCAGGCCGCCGAGCAGCCGGAGAACCGCGCATGAGCCTGCAACGTGAGTTACTCGATTTCGCCGAGGCCAACGAACGCGCCGGCTTCCGCCTACACCGCTTCGAGGTCTACAACTGGGGCACCTTCCACGAGCGTGTGTGGAGCCTGCCGCCGTGCGGCGAGAATGCGCTGCTCACCGGCGACATCGGCTCCGGCAAATCCACCCTGGTGGACGCCCTTACCACCTTGCTGGTGCCGGCCCAACGCATCACCTACAACAAGGCCGCCGGCGCCGATGCCCGGGAGCGCTCGCTGCGCTCCTATGTGCTCGGCTACTACAAATCGGCGCGTGACGAGGCGGGGCTCGCCGCACGGGCAGTCGCGCTGCGCGACCACAACAGTTACTCGGTCATCCTCGGCCACTTTTTCAACGAAGGCTTCGATCGCCACGTCACCCTGGCCCAAGTGTTCTGGCACAAAGACACCCAGGGACAGCCGACGCGTTGCTATCTGGTGGCCGACCGGCCGCTGAGCATCGCCGAGCACTTCGCCGGCTTCGGCAACGACATCAATGACCTGCGCAAGCGTCTGCGCGGCTTGGCCGACGCGGAGCTGCACGAGACTTTCCCGCCGTACGGGGCCGCTTTCCGGCGCCGGTTCGGTCTGGGCCACGAACAGGCCCTGGAGCTATTCAACCAGACCGTCTCCATGAAGTCCGTGGGCAACCTCACCGACTTCGTCCGCGGCCACATGCTGGAGGCCTTTCCGGTCGAGCCCCGCATCGAAGCGCTGGTCGGCCATTTCGATGATCTCAATCGCGCCCACGCGGCGGTGCTCAAGGCCAAGGCACAGGTCGAGGCGCTGGAGCCGCTGGTGGCGAATGCGCAGCGCCATGCCGAACTCTCCGGCGAGATCGAGACCTTGCGTGCCTGCCGCGATGCCCTGCGGCCTTATTTCGCCGCGCTCAAAGGTGAGCTGCTGACGCGGCGCCTGGACAATCTGGATCAGGAACTGGCCCGGTGCGGCACCCGCATCAGCGAGCTGCAGGAAGAGCGCCGTAGCGAGCAGAGCCGCCGCGACGAGCTCAAGCGCGCCATCGCCGAGAACGGCGGCGACCGGCTGGAGCGCATCAAGGCCGAGATCGCCGATCAACAAAGGGAGCGGGACGCCCGCCGCAAACGCGCCGAGCAGTACAACGCCCTCGCCCGGGAGCTGGAGCTGCCCGAGCCGGCCGGGGCCGAGGCGTTTCTTGCCAACCGGCGCGCGCTGGAGACCGAGCGCGCTGCCTGTGAGCCGCACCTGGAGCAGGTGCAAAACCGGCTCACCGAGGCCAATGTGGAGTTCCACGGTTTCAAGACTGAGCACGGTGCGCTCCAGACCGAACTGGAGTCCCTGCGCCAGCGCCGCTCCAACATACCCGCCCGGATGCTCGCCATCCGCGAGCGGCTCTGTGAGGCTATGGAGGTGGACGAGGAGGCGGTGCCCTTCGCCGGCGAGCTGATCCAGGTGCGCGCGGAAGCCGGCGACTGGGAAGGAGCCGTGGAGCGCCTGCTGCACGGTTTCGGACTGTCGCTGCTGGTGCCCGATAGCCGATACGCTCGAATCGCCGAATGGGTGGACCGAAACCACCTCAACGGCCGCCTGGTCTATTTTCGGGTACGCGACACGCGTGCGGTGGAGCCCGCCGAGCTGCATCCGCAATCGCTGGTGCGCAAGCTCGCCATCCGCCCCGACTCCGCCTTTTATCCCTGGCTGGAGGCGGAGCTGGCGCGGCGCTTCGACTACGCCTGCTGCGAGGACCTGTCGCGCTTCCGGCGCGAGCAGAGGGCGATTACTCGGGCCGGCCAGATCAAGGCCGGTGGCGATCGCCATGAAAAAGACGACCGCCACCGCCTCGACGACCGTTCCCGCTACATCCTCGGCTGGACGAACGAGGCCAAGATTGCTGCGCTGGAGCAGCAGGCCCGCTCCCTGGAGCAGCGCATGCAGGCCGTGGGCCGCGAGATCGCCACCCAGCAGGCCGAGCAAAAGCGCTTGCAGGAGCGGCTACAGAAGCTCGGCAACCTCGCCATGTTCAGCGACTTCCGCGAGCTGGACTGGCAACCGGTGGTGACCGAGATCGAGCGTCTGGAGGAAGAACGCCGCCACCTGGAGGCGGAGTCGGACATCCTGCGCGCGCTGGAGGAGCAGCTCCAGGCCCTGGAGGCGGCGATCGAGCACACCGAGGAGGCGCTCACCCGAGCCCAGCGCGAGCAGGCCGCCGCCGAGAGCACGCACGAGGCGGCCCGCCTGGCGTTGGAAGAGACCCGGGAGCAGCTCGCCGCGATGCCGCAAGCGCTGCGCACGCGCTATTTCCCCCGGCTCGAGGCGATGCGGGCGGAGGCCCTCGGCGAGCAGCGCCTGACCGTGGAGTCCTGCGACAACCGTCAGAGCGAGCTGCGGGACTGGCTGCAAAA
>NZ_JBXWZQ010000002.1:0-51480 GCF_059432795.1 Nitrococcus sp.
GACCAGAGCGCGCCACGGTGAGATCCCCTGTCCCGAAATCGATGGAGGTATCGAGGCCGTCCTTATTGCTGGGGTCGTCCGGCGGCGTTATTGTCTCGACTCGCTCGGCATTTTTATTAGTATAATAAGGTCTTGCGACGCGATTTCGGGGGGAGTGCCTTGTCAGGCGCAAGAGCTGGCTGGTTATGGTACAGATCAATTTCCGAGACCTCCGTTATCTGGTCGCCGTGGCGAATCATCGCCATTTCGGCCGTGCCGCTGCTGCCTGCTATGTGTCGCAACCGACCCTGAGCACGCAGCTCAAGAAGCTGGAGATCTACCTCGGTGTTCAGCTCATCGAGCGCAGCAGCAAACAGGTGATGCTGACCCAGGCCGGTAAGGTGATTGCCGAGCGCGCACACCGAGTGCTCAACGAGGTGGCGGACATCGTGGATGCCGCCCGCGCCGCGGGCGATCCCATGACCGGGGAACTGCGTCTTGGCCTGATTCCCACCATCGGTCCGTATCTTCTGCCGCATCTGATTCCGGTATTGCGGACCGCCTACCCCCGGCTCAAGCCGCTGCTCTACGAAGAGCAGACCCGGGTGCTCGTGAATCGGCTCCGCCGCGGCGAGCTCGACGCGGCCGTCATGGCCGTTCCGGTCAACGAGCGCGGGTTGCAGTCCATGCCGCTCTTCCATGAGCCCTTCTATTTGGCGTTGCCCGCGGAGCACCCTCTGGTGCGGCGTCAGCAGGTCGAGCTCGGTGATCTCGAGGCGGAACACATCTTGTTGCTTGAGGAAGGCCATTGCCTGCGTGATCAGGCATTGGATGTCTGCGATTTGGTTGGTGCCGGCAACATTGCCGAGTTCCGTGCGACCAGCATGGAGACGCTGCGCCAGATGGTGGCCTTGGGCGCCGGCGTGACCTTGTTGCCCGCTTTGGCGGCCGCGGCCAATACCGCCGTTCCGAACCACGCGGCGATCGAATTGCGGCCTTTCCAGGCGCCGGCACCGCAACGGGAAATGGCACTGTACTGGCGCAAGGGCTCGGCACGGGAGCCGACCCTGCGAAGCTTGGCCGACGTCGTGCGGAATCTGGACGCCGTAGTGGCGCTCCATGAGTCGGGGCTGGCGAACCACAGCGCGGCCTGATCGGTTCCGGGCGTACGCAGCGAGCGGCGCGGGGCACGGCCATGCCGCAGTGGTGCTGAGGCATTGCCGCGTGGGTACAGCTCGCAGGTGCGCGCCGGGCTGTGGCAAGATCGAATGGGCAGGACGATAGGCAGGGAACCCAGCGGACGTGGACAGTGCCAACCTCATCAGCTCCCTGAATGCGGCGCAACGCGAGGCCGTCACGTTGTCGTGCGGCCGAACCCTGGTGTTGGCCGGTGCCGGCAGCGGCAAGACGCGGGTGCTCACGCACCGGGCGGCCTGGCTGCTGCAAGTGCAGGGCGCTTCGGCCTACTCCGTTCTGGCGGTCACCTTCACCAACAAGGCGGCCGCCGAGATGCGCGGGCGCATTGGCGAGCTGGTGGGCATCAGCGCCGGGGGCATGTGGGTCGGCACCTTTCACGGGCTGGCCCATCGGCTGCTGCGACTGCACTGGCGGGAGGCCGGATTGTCGCAGCACTTCCAGATCCTGGATGCCGAGGATCAGCGCCGCCTCATCCGCCGCACACTGCGTCAGCTCGAGATCGATGAGACACGCTGGCCGCCGCGCCAGATTCAGGGGTTCATCAACGCCCGCAAGGACGAGGGCCGCCGGCCGGGCGATTTCGAGCCCCAGGATGCCTATAGCGAGCAGATGCGGCGCTTCTATCAAGCCTATGAAGAGGCCTGTCGCGCCGGCGCCCTGGTGGATTTCGCCGAGTTGCTGCTGCGCTGCTACGAGCTGCTCCGGGCCCATCCCGCGTTGCTCGAGCACTATCGGCGGCGTTTTCGCCACCTTCTGGTCGACGAGTTCCAGGACACCAATCGTATTCAATATGAGTGGCTGTCCCTGCTCATGGATCGTGAAAGCGATGTCTTCATCGTCGGCGACGACGATCAGTCGATCTATGGCTGGCGCGGCGCGCGGGTAGAGAACATGCAGCGGCTGCGCCGTGACGAGCCGAGCACCCGCGTGCTGAGACTGGAGCAGAATTATCGCTCGACGCGGACGATCCTGGACGCCGCCAACGCGCTGATCGCCTGCAACAGCAGCCGATTGGGCAAACGGTTGTGGACGCAGGGGGCGGTCGGCGAGCCGATCGCGGTTTACGCGGCATTCAGCGAGCTCGATGAGGCGCGATTCGTCGTCGAGCGGATCCGCGCCCTGATCGAGTCCGAGGGTTACGCGCGTGGGGACTGCGCGGTTTTGTACCGTTCCAACGCCCAATCCCGCGCTTTCGAAGAGACCTTATTGGGCCGCGGGATTCCGTATCGGGTCTATGGCGGATTGCGGTTTTTCGAACGAGCCGAGATCAAGGACGCCCTGGCCTACCTGCGGCTGCTCGTGAACCGCGATGATGACGCCTCTTTCGAGCGGGTGATCAACACGCCGGCCCGTGGCATCGGCGCCAAGACGCTCGATGCCTTGCGCAGCCACGCCCGCCTCTGCCAGAGGAGCCTCGCGCGCGCCGCGTGCGATCTCCTAAGCACGGGCGGGCTTGCCGGGCGGGCGGCCCGCGCCACCTCGGCATTCATCGAGCTGCTCGATCGCCTGAGCGAGCCGCTCGCGGCGCAGACGCTCGCCGAGCAGGTCGAGGCGGTGCTGGCCCGGTGCGGTTTGCGTGAGCACTACGCGAAAGACCGCAGCGAACGGGGCCTGGACCGACTGGAAAACCTCGATGAGCTGATCAGCGCCGCGCGCACGTTCGAGCAGATCCGCGAGGCCGAAGACGAGATGGACGGCCTGACGGCATTTCTCGCTCATGCCGCGCTGGAGGCCGGAGACGCTCAAGCCGGGCAATGGGAGGACGGCGTGCAGCTCATGACCTTGCACTCCGCCAAGGGTCTGGAGTTTCCGGTGGTTTTCCTGGTGGGCCTGGAGGAAGGTTTGTTCCCGCACCGGATGGCCCTCGACGAGCCGGGGCGGCTCGAGGAAGAGCGGCGCCTGTGCTACGTCGGAATCACCCGGGCGCGGGAGCGACTCTTGCTGAGCTTCGCCGAGCGTCGCCGCCTGCACGGTCAGGACCAATATGCAACGGCATCACGGTTTCTCCAGGAGCTTCCGGCGGAGCTGATGCAGGAGGTGCGTACCCGTTTCAGTGTGACCCCGCCGCGGCCGGTGGCCGAGACGCCCGTGCCGGCGGCGAGCGGTGGGGCCTTCAGCCTGGGGCAGCGCGTGCGCCATGACCGGTTCGGCGAGGGGGTCGTGCTCAGCTGTGAGGGTCAGGGGCCGAACAGCCGCGTGCAGGTGAACTTCACGCACAGCGGCAGCAAATGGTTAGTCGCGGCTTACGCCAACCTCAAGCCGTGCTACTGAGACCGCAGGCGCTGCGCGCGTTGGCCGCCGGGGCCACTACCAGGTCAGGATCTGCCACTGCATGGGCGGGGGCATCTCGTTGAGGAAGTCGCCGCGCATCTCCAGGCTGCCGTTGCCGTCAAAGTCATAGAGCCAGTAGGACGGGCCGTGGCTCGGGATGACCTTGACTGCGTAGACCCGTCCCCCGGCGCTGTATTCCTGGAACACCGCCCCGTCGCGGCGGATGATCTTGACGCCCTGCTCGTCGATCGCCTTGCCCTTGGTCAGCTCCTGCGGCCGCGGCGGTGGAACGACACGCGGCGCCGCGCCGGTATTGTCGGCGGCCGTGACATTGCCGAGGCCGCCGATCACGGCGATTGCGGCGAGTGCGGCGAGGAAAGCACGGACCTTGACCATAGATTGTCCCGCCTAGAGATCCAGCAGGATCTCCTGTTCTGCTTCTGAGGGCTCAAGGCCGCGGTTTTCGTAGAAATCGAAAATGGCGTCGACGACCGCGCTGGGCTCGTCGAGAACTTTGAACAAGGCGAGATCTTCCGGGTCGATCGTGCCTTGGGCGGCCAGTGTGTCGCGCAGCCAGTCGATCAGCCCCTCCCAGAACGGGGCGTGGACCAGGATGATGGGTATCCGGCGGGTTTTGCCCGTCTGCACCAGTGTGAGAATCTCGGCGAGCTCGTCGAGCGTTCCGAAACCGCCCGGGAGCACCACATAGGCCGAGGCGTACTTCACGAACATCACCTTGCGCGAGAAAAAATGTCGGAAGTGCAGCGCAATGTTCTGGTAGGAGTTGTCGGCTTGCTCCTGAGGCAGCTGAATATTGAGGCCGATGCTTGGCGATTTGCCCGCGTACGCACCGCGATTGGCGGCCTCCATGATGCCCGGGCCGCCGCCGCTGACCACGGAGAAGCCCGCCTGTGACAGCGCGTAGGCGATATCCTCGGCCAGCTTGTACCAGGGATGGTCGGTCGGAGTGCGTGCCGAGCCGAACATGCTCACGGATGGCTTGATCTGCGCGAGGCGCTCGAATCCTTCCACGAATTCGGCCATGATCTGGAAAATCTTCCACGACTCGCGCGTCATTATGGAGTCGTTGATCGGGAGACGCTCATGCTCTTTGAACTTGTCGTGCCCTTTCATCGTGGCCCTCGTCTCCGGGTCTACCGCTGCGGGCGAGCGGCACTCGACAGATAATCAATGTAACGCCCACCCCCCTTTTGTACCATATAAAGCGCTTGCGCCGGCTGCGGCCGATCGCCCGGCCGCGCGCCCGACGCCCAGCGGTCCGGATGGTATGCTCATCGTTCCCGCAAGGCCTCGGGCCCGGGGCATTCCAACGGTTGCAACCTAAGGAGCGATTGTGTCGCGATGAGCGAACAATGCCCTCCGTTGATCTTGGTCGACGGCTCGTCGTATTTGTACCGTGCCTATCATGCCTTGCCGGCGCTGCAAAATCCCAGCGGCGAGCCGACCGGGGCGATCTACGGCGTGGTGAACATGCTGCGCAAGCTGCTCGCCGAGTATGACACGGCTTACTTCGGGGTCGTGTTCGACGCGAAAGGTAAAACCTTCCGCGACGATCTCTTTGACGCCTACAAGGCCAATCGCGCCCCCATGCCGGATGACCTGCGGCTTCAGCTCGAGCCGCTCAAGGGCATCGTACGTGCCCTCGGGCTGCCGCTGATCGAGGTCGAAGGAGTGGAGGCCGACGACGTCATCGGCACGCTGGCAGTGCAGGCGGGCGCGGCGGGGTTACGCACCATCATCGTAACGGGCGACAAGGACATCGCGCAGATCGTCAATGACAACGTCGTCCTGCTCAACACCATGTCCGGGGTCTGGCTCGATGCGGCCGCCGTCGAGGAAAAGTTCGGCGTGCCACCGGCGCGCATGATCGACTATCTGGCCTTGGTGGGCGATGCCATCGATAACATTCCCGGCGTGCCGAAGGTGGGTCCCAAGACGGCGGCCAAGTGGCTCGGGCAGTACGGCTCCTTGGACGCCCTTCTGGAGCATGCCGATGAGATCAAGGGCAAGGTCGGTGAGAGCCTGCGTGGACATCTGGCGCAACTGGAGCTCTCGCGGGAGCTCGCAACGATTCGCTGCGATCTGGAGCTGGAGTGGCATCCGAGCTCCATGCGCCGTCAGCCACCGGATGTGGAGGCACTGCTGCAGCTCTATCGCCGCTACGCGTTCAAAAGCTGGCTCACCGAGCTCGGCGAAGCCAATCCGGCACTCGCCAGCGCCGGGCAGATGGCGGTCCGCTACGAGACCGTGCTCGAGGAAAGCGATCTGCAGCGATGGCTGCGCCGTCTTGCGGACGCCGATGTGTTCGCTTTCGATTTGGAAACGACGAGCCTCAATTACATGGATGCCGAGATCGTCGGCATCTCGTTCGCGGTCGAGCCCGCGCATGCCGCCTATGTGCCGGTGGCTCACGCCGGCGACGATCTCCCTCGCCAGCTCGCGCGTCACCATGTCCTGGAGCAGCTCAGGGCGTTGCTGGAAGACCCGCAGCGCGCCAAGCTGGGGCAGAATCTGAAATACGATATGAGCGTGCTGGCGCATTACGGCATCGCGCTACGCGGCGTACGCTTTGATACCATGCTCGAGTCCTACATGCTCGACTCCACCGCGACGCGTCATGACATGGACTCGCTGGCGCTCAAGTATCTCGGTCACCGCACCATCAAATTCGAGGATGTGGCCGGCAAGGGCGCGAAACAGCTCCGCTTCGATCAGGTGGCGCTCGACCGGGCCACTGAATACGCCGCCGAAGATGCAGATATCACCCTTCGCCTGCACCAGGAGCTGTATCCGCGGTTGCGCGAGCGCCTGGGGCCCGAGCGTGTTTTCCGCGAACTCGAGATGCCCCTGATCCCCGTGCTCTCGCGCATGGAGCGTACCGGTGTGCTGGTGAGCCGCGAGCTGCTCGCCGAGCAGAGCGAGGAGCTCGGGCGGCGGTTGATCGAGATCGAGGCAGCGGTATGCGGCGAGGCGGGCTGCGAGTTCAATCTCGGCTCGCCCAAGCAGATCCAGGCGATACTCTATGATCGGCTCGGCCTGCCGGTGCTCGCCAAGACGCCCAAGGGCGCACCGTCAACGGCCGAATCGGTACTCCAGGAGCTCGCCGTGAGCTACCCTCTGCCGCGCATGATCCTCGAGCACCGCGCCCTGGCGAAGCTGAAATCAACCTACACCGACAAGCTGCCGCTGTTGATCAACCCCCGGACGGGGCGCGTGCATACCTCATATCAGCAGGCGGTCGCGGCCACCGGTCGCCTGTCCTCCTCCGATCCGAATCTGCAGAACATTCCGGTGCGCTCGCCGGAGGGACGGCGCATCCGGCGCAGTTTCATCGCCCGCGAGGGCTACCGCCTGCTCGCAGCCGATTATTCCCAGGTGGAGCTGCGCATCATGGCCCACCTCTCGGGTGACGAAGGACTGCGCCGTGCCTTTGCCGCGGGCGAGGACATCCACCGCGCCACCGCCGCCGAGGTGTTCGCCACCGATGTGCAGCAGGTAACGCCGGAGCAGCGGCGCGCGGCCAAGGCGATCAATTTCGGCCTGATCTATGGCATGTCCGCCTACGGTCTGGCCCGGCAGCTCGGCATCGAGCGCGAAGCCGCGCGCCACTATGTGGAGCGCTATTTCGAGCGTTATCCGGGGGTGAAGCGCTTTATGGAGCGTACCCGGCAGGAGGCTCACGAGCGCCAGTACGTGGAAACGGTCTTCGGCCGGCGCCTTTATCTCCCGGAGATCAATACCAGCAACCAGCAGCGTCGTCAGGCCGCGGAGCGCACGGCCATCAATGGCCCCATGCAAGGCAGCGCGGCGGATATCATCAAGCGGGCGATGATCCGTGTGGATCAGTGGCTGCAAAGCGAACGCGAGGATGTGTTCATGGTGCTGCAGGTGCACGATGAACTGGTCTTCGAGGTGCCAGCGTCGGATGTGGCCGTCGTGGCCGAGCGCATCCGCTCGTTCATGGCGGACGCCGCAGAGCTCAGCGTGCCGTTGATCGTCGACACCGGCTCGGGCAACAACTGGGAAGAAGCCCACTGAGTCCGTCTTCGGCGGCTACGCTGGGCGGCGCGGCGCTCGGTTCAGCAACCAAGCGGCTTGGTGGCGGAACTTTTCCTGCGTTCCCCTGTCTCTAGAGGTAGCGCCAGTGCCCGGCGCGGCCCGCTTATCCCTCCTCTTTAGCAGCGGGCCAATATCCTGGCCTTGCCCCCAAGGCTAGGTGCTTTGCCCCGGGAGGCCACCCCCCATGGCCCCCGGGGTCTTTTCTTTATGCCCCTTCGACTTTGAGCCACCTCCTCGGCCGTCCGTTGCCGCCTGGCTGTGCCGAGGCGCGGCCGCGTCGTTGCCGGTAGCGAGACGGGAATCGTCGGCGGGGGCAGACCCGCATTCGCCGTCAGTCTCGGGGGCGAGCCGCAGCCAATCGTCGAGCTTGGCGTGCACCTCGTCGATACCCCGTCCGCGGGTTGCGGAGAACAGCTGCACGGTGGTTTGCCGATGGTGTTCGGTCAGCCATTGTGCCGTGTGGCGTAGGGTGTGGGTGGCCGGTCCCTGCTTGAGCTTGTCGGCTTTGGTCAGCACCACGTGCACAGGCAATTCCGCCTCGCGACACCAGACAAGCATCTGCTGATCGAGCGTGGTCAACGGATGGCGCACGTCCATAATGATCATCAGCCCGCATAGCGATTGCCGTTTCTGCAGATATTCGGGCAATGCACGCTGCCAGTGCGCACGGATCGCCTGCGGCAGCTTGGCAAAGCCATATCCCGGCAGGTCAATCAGATAACGCTGCTCGCAGACCGGAAAGACATTGATCTGCTGGGTCCGCCCCGGGGTTTTGCTGGTACGCGCCAGCGCCTTCTGCCCCGTGATGGTGTTGATGGCGCTCGACTTCCCGGCATTGGAGCGCCCCGCAAAGGCCACCTCGCGGCCGGTATCCGGGGGCAGGTGGCGCACATCCGGGGCGCTAAGCAGGAATCGGGCCTTACGGTAGATTGGATTCATCCGGATTGCTCGCTGCGCCAAAGGCGCATTGGGGGCAGGGTCAGCCGTGGCGTTCCGCGGATTCTCGGCGATATCGGCGACGGCGTCCACGGTGGAGAAATTGACCGTTTCGCCGGCCGCTGATATAAACTGCAACGGCCTTGCCTGCCGGTTGGAACGCTCAGCGAACCGTCACCTTGAGTTATAAAGGCAAGCGCGTCCCGAATCAGGAGAGCGCTGCATGCTGATTAAGCGAGTGATCATATTCCTGGCTTTGCTTGCGCCAAGCGTTGTGGTACTGGCCCTCGAGGGTGCAGACCCCGCGGCGGGCGCGCAGAAGGCAGCCGCTTGCGCCGGCTGTCACGGGGGTGATGGCAACAGTGCCGCCGCTCAGTTTCCCAACCTCGCCGGACAGCACGCGAGCTATCTCTACGAGCAACTGCGTCACTTCAAAAACGGCGAGCGCAAGAATGCCATCATGCAGGCGCAAGTGGCCAATCTGAACGCCCAGGATCTGAAGGATCTAGCGGCCTATTTCGCCTCGCAGACCATGCGCATCGGCTCGGCCGACAAAACGCTCATCGAGCGGGGGGAGCAGTTGTTTCGGGGCGGCATGCCAGGCGAGGGCGTTCCGGCCTGTACCGGCTGCCACGGACCGGCGGGGCTGGGCAATCCACCTGCCAAGTACCCGCGAATCAGCGGCCAGAAGACTCAGTACCTGGTTCAGCAATTGCAAGCTTATCGGGCGGGCATGCGTGGCGATTACCCGGAAGCCAAGGTCATGCAGGGCGTTGCCGGTGGTCTGAGCGACGCGCAGATCGAGGCGCTGGCGTCGTTTCTCTCAGGGCTGCATCTGGGGGATCGGCCGGCGATCAGGCCGGGGCATATGTAGACACGGAGATGGTCGCGCTGCGCCCGTCACTCCGCGTCTGCGCCTGAGCCCGCTGTGCGGCACCGCCCGCGTGCGCCCAACGTGGCCCGGCGCGATTGCAACCGCGCGCCGGCTGTAAAGGGTGAGGCGGCGGTGCTCTCCCGAGGAAGGGATAGCGTTCGCAATGGGCCAAGCGGAAATACCCAAAAAGGAGGCAGAGTGATGCGGGCGTTTGCGCTGGCAGTTTTGATGCTGGCCCTGAGCGCGGGGGTCGCCGGGGCGCAGAATTACCAAGCCGGTAAGCAGTACCACCGGGTCAAGCCGCAACAGCCGACGATGACCAACGAGCGAATCGAAGTCATCGAGTTTTTCTCTTACGGGTGCTCGCACTGCTACGACTTCTCGCCCCAGCTAAAAAGCTGGCTGCAACAGGCTGGAGACGACGTTGAGCTGGTGCGGGTGCCGGTGACCTTCGGCCGCCCGAACTGGACGTTGCTGGCGAAGGCTTATTACGCGGAGAAGGCCCTGCAGGCCGGTGACAAGGTCCATGAGCCGCTGTTCGAGGCCATTCATGATCGTGGCCAAGAGTTTGCCGACGAAGACGCGCTCGCGGCGTTTTTCGCTCAGCACGGCATCGAGCGCCAGGCGGCGCAGGAAGCCTTCGATTCCTTCGCCGTGGACGTTGGCGTGCGCCGCGCCGAGCGCATGGTGCGTGCCTACGAGGTGCGATCGACGCCGTCGATGGCCGTGGCGGGTAAATATCTGGTGGACTCGGGCGACACCGGCGGCCAGAAGGCGATGCTCAAGGTCGTGGATTTTTTGATCGATAAAGAGCGGTCTTCACGTAGCCGCTGAATCTGCGCCATGATTTTGGTCATGGCATGGTTGGTATCAGCAGGCGATTGATGATCGGCGCAGGCCACCGTGAATAGTTCGACGTGCGATGTTCGGTAACGAAAGCTCTGCACCTAGCGGCGAGGCCGAGCGCCATGCGAACGGTGAGCGATGCCTGCGCTTGATGAGCTACAATATCCAGACCGGAATCGAGACCCGGTTTTACCATCACTACATTACCCGCGGCTGGCGCCACTTGCTGCCGGACAACAATCGGCTCGGCAATCTTGATCGTATCGGCGGACTGATCGCCGACTTCGATATCGTCGGCCTGCAGGAGATCGATGCCGGCAGCCTGCGCAGCGGTTTCATCAATCAGGCCGCGTATTTGGCACAGCGCGGCGGCTTTCCGTTCTGGCATTTCCAGACCAACCGCCGCATCGGCCGGCTGGCCCGACACAGCAACGGCGTGCTCAGTCGTTTTCGCCCATTGGAGGTTCGCAATCACCGGCTACCGGGAATGATCCCCGGCCGCGGTGCCTTGCACCTCCGTTTCGGCGGCCCCGCCGAAGGCCTGGATGTCGTCCTGCTACATCTGGCGCTCGGACAGCGCACGCGGCTGCGACAACTCGCCTATGTCGCGAGGCTGGTCAATGCGTGCCGGCATGTGATCGTCATGGGAGACCTCAATTGTCTCTCCCGCAGTGTGGAATTCGATTACTTGGGCAAGCACACCGATCTGCGCGAGCCGATCCATGATCTGCATACCTATCCGAGCTGGCGCCCGCATCGCAACATCGATCACATCCTGGTCTCGCCAACCCTGCGGGTACGCCGGGCCGAGGCGCTGAACTACCCCCTCTCGGACCACCTGCCGGTCATCATGGAGGTGGAGCTGCCCGAGTGCGTCGTACTGGTGGAATAAAGCAGCCGCCGGCGCTCGCCACTTCCCGTCCGCCGGCCGGATGATAGCCAATGGCCGCGACGACCGCGTCGGCGGCGGGGGTCATTCGGCGGACGCGATGTTGCCGCTGGGCGGTTCCTCGTCGGCGATCCGGATCTCACCGGAACTGCTGCGCTTCGCCTGATACATGGCCTGGTCTGCGCGGGTAAAGAATTCGCGTTCGCTTTCCTCCCCCCGATGGCCGGCAATGCCCCCGCTGAAGCTGATGTGCAGCCGCGTACCGCTGGTCGTCACGAAAGCCGTCTGCCGCAGCCGATCGCGGATGCGCTCTGTAACCACGTAGGCATCCTTCGGCTCGGTCGCCGGCAGCAGCATGAGAAACTCTTCGCCGCCGATGCGGTAGGCGCAGTCCGCCATGCGCTGCGACTCCCGCAGCACACGTCCGATCAGCCGCAGCACGCGATCGCCCTCGGCGTGCCCGAAGGAGTCGTTGATGTCTTTGAATTTATCCACATCCAGCACGACGATCGACAAGGGTTGACCGTAACGGCGATGGCGTTCCAGCTCGTATTCGAGATCGGCATGACACTTTCGGCTATTATAGAGTCCGGTGAGGTTGTCGCTGCTGGCGAGCTCGCGATACAGCGCCTCGCTACGCCTGAGCTGCTCCTCGACTTCGGCGCGATGGCGCATTTCCCGGGCCGCCCGGTGGTAGAGCCGGCGCAAGGTGACGGCGAGAATTGCGATCAGCACGATATAGACGACGCCGATGGGCGAGAGGAAGGGCTGCAGCAGCCGGGGTAACAGCGCGCGGTCGGTAAGGCTGACCAGGCGCCAACCCGGGAAGGTCATGGAGGTATGCTCCGTGACCAGCCACTCATCGCCGTAGAGCCACAGCCGCCAGGGAGAATGGCCGGCCAGCGCCGAGAGTTTACGTCCCTGCAGATCGGCCTGAGTCGTGGCGGCGATGTCCCCCCCGGGGTCGACCAGCAACACGGGGCCTTGATCCAAGGCCGCCAATATGGGGTTGAGCGCCGCGCCCTTGAGCCGGATCACGAGCCGCTGCCCTTCCATGGAACGTGCCGTGACCAGGTAGACCGAGGCGCCGTCGGTCCCCGGCTCGTCCACCACGAGGCGCGCTGCGGCATCCGGGTAGAGCGCGCGTGCGAGCTCCGCCGGCGGCTCGTCGAACCACTGATGCGGGCCGGAGGCGGCGATGAGCTTGTCCTCCCGGTTCAGCCGCAGCACCGCCATGGCCCCCGTGGCTTGGCGTAGGCCATCCAGGTTGGGGCTGCCGATGCGCGGGTTCAACGCCACCCGAGCGGCGGTCTGCATGGACTGTAGACGCGCGTCGAGCAGGCGGTCCAGCAAACGCAGCTCGCGCTCGTTGATCTCTTCGGTCTCGGCGAGCTCCGAGGAATACACAGAGAGGTGGTAAATCACCGCTCCGGTCAGAAGCGCGATTCCCGCGATGAGGGTAAGCAGGATCAACGATCGCTTGAGCGGCATTTAAGGCCTCGGCATCCATGCACAGCATGTTTTAGTTTAGACCGAAGCACGTGCGGAGTGGAGAGGTGTGATGCGAACCAGTTTCCAGGCACAGCGTGACGGTGTGGGCGGCTGAAGGCGCGAGTAGCGGTTGTGCCTCCTGTGGCCGTGCGCTAGGGTGAACTTAGGGCGTTACTATCCGCATAATTGTCGCGAATGAGGAGGCCGCTCATGGCCGCGTCTGCCCCGACTTCGAGCTACGTAGCAATCCTTGGTTGGAGTTTGCGAGCGATCGAGGCCATTGATCGCTTCAACCGCAAATACGTCGTCGTCGCGCCCGGCTGGGCCGAGGAATACGCCAAGGAAAATGCCATTCCGTATATCCCGTGGGAGTTCGAGCGGCTCAATGATCGTTCTATCGAGCTCTATGAGCGCCTTGCCGAGGAGGGTGTAGAGGTTGCCGTGCCGCTGTTCGAGGAGACGGTCGAATGGGCCGGGGCGATCAATGCCCGGTTACAGAACAAGCCGCGGCTGTTTCCGCAGTCCCTGCTGTTTCGCGATAAATCCTTGATGAAACGCCGGGCGCAGCTCGCCGGTATCCGCGTCGGCGTATTCGAGGAGGCGCACGATCGTGACGACGTGCGCCGTTTCCTCATGCGCGTCAACAAGGCGCTGCTCAAGCTCGACGGCGACCCGAACGATCCCATTCACATGAAGCCGTTCGATAAAGCCGGCACGTATGGCCATCGCGTCATCAAGACGAACGAGGACATCGATGCCATCAGCGACGACGAGTTCCCGTGCTTGCTCGAGAGCCATCTGGACGGCAAGGAGTTCGCCTGCGAGGTCTTCATTCATAATGGTAAGATCCGTTTCCTGAACATCTCCGAGTATGTCCATCTCGGGTATTCCGTGTTCATCCCGGCCTCGCCGGAGCTCGAAGAGTGGCGGCCGCAGATTCGCAAGGCCGTGGAGCACCTCATTCAGGCTTTCGAGATTGAGCACGGGCTGATCCACCCGGAGTTCTTCATCACCCACGACGGTAATCTCCACTTTGGTGAGGTGGCCTATCGGGTGCCGGGCGGCAACGCCTTCGAGCTCATCGAGCGCGCCTACGGCTTCAATGCCTATCAGGGTCAAGTGCTGGTCAGCGATCCCAAGGCGAGCGAAGAGGAGATACAGAGCTTCTTCCCACGCGAGGTGGAGGATGCCAAGGGATTTGCCGGATGCTTTCTGGTCTATCCGAAGCAACGCGTGATCAGCGATATCGACATGCCGGAGGCGGTCGAGAACGATCCCTATTACGAGAAGCACGACCTGTTCATGCCCGCGAATCCGAAGGTGGCCGAGCGGGTCGCTTTCGGCAACCATTACGGAACGGTCTACTTTTTCGGCGACGATCCCGCTCGGATGCGTGATCTGCTGCTCGAGCAGGAAGCGTATGATTTCTACCGTTAGTCCTTAGGCGCACCCACAGGGGCCGGACGGTGAGTGACAAGGCCGAACGCCTGGCGGGGCAGTTTTCAGCGGCGCTCGATCAGCTCGAGAGCGTCAAGCCATTCGCCAAGCTGAACTACCAGGGCCATATCTGCGATCTCACGCTGCGTCTGATCAAAGAGCCGCAGGGAGTGGAGCGGCTCTACGAGCACGCGCCTCGATTCGATCGAGCCGGCGTGTTCTATGGCGGCGACTGGGCACGTCCGGGCGCGCTGCAGCCGGCACTGGTTTCGGCATCAATGCGCGGTCCGGCGCTTTCCGTGGCGGTCGAATCGCTGAGCGAGCTGCGGCTGCTCGCGGTGGCTACCGGACGGGCTCACAGTGAGGAGATCTCCGCCGAGGGCGCGCGCCAATTCCTCGAGGACGCCATTTCCCGGAACCTGGACCTGCTGTTTCCGGCCTCCACGGAAGCGGCCCGGGCCGAGCGCACGCCGCTGCTCGATGGCGTTCACCAGTTGTTCCGGTTCATTGCCGACCAACTCGGCACCGAAGGCATTCTCGAGAGCACGGTCAGCGAGGCGGTTCGGATCCTGCAGCAGCGGCCCATCCTCGTGCACCGCATTCGGCAGATGATTGACGCCGCCGCCAAGACGCTCCCGGCGGGCGGAAGCGGCGCGGTTTACGCGCAAGCCGAAAAGCTCACGCACGCCATTCACGGGCCGACGGCATTGAGTCGCTCCTCGCCCGCTCACGCGGATTATCGGCAGGCCTTGGCCGAGCTGGACGACGGCGCGTTGGCGAGCGAAGCGCAGGCATTCGCCTACTCCATGCACGAGACCGGTCTGGTGAGTCCCCAGCATGCGGCGCTGCTCGAGCAGGTCTGCGCCACCAGCGACGACGCGGGCCTCGCACGCGTTCTCGGCCTCGATTCGGTGGGCCGGGACAGCCTGGACGCCTACGGCGGGCTGGTCCGCCAGCTCATCGCCAGCCTGGCGCATCCTTCGCTGGCACAGGCGATCTACGGCCTCGCCTGCATGCTGAATCGCGGCGTGCTTTTTTTTCCACCGCTCGCCCCGGGCCTTTGGCGTCTGGCGGGACTGCAGATCGACTCGCAGGTGGCCGCCGCGCTACAGCAGCTGATCGACGGTGGCACCGAGTTGTCCGCCAATACGGTGCTGCTGGCCGGTACCGTCAGTGTGCTGGGTCAGCCTCTCGGCGTGGGACAGGGCGACAATCCCACCTGTCAGTCGGCGCGGGCCATCAGTCTCTGGTCACAGTGCGACCCGGGGTTCCTACTCGAGCTCATTACCTGGGCGGCGCGGGACAATGAGGTGGACATGCACTTCGAGGGGCAGCTGCTTCGTTCCACCGACCTGCAGTCCGGCGGCATCGTGGAACTGCACACCGAGCTCGACCCGGCCTCCCTGGTGCTCGTGCCGCATCTCGACCGGATCTATTGGGAGATGGGGCGGCGTATCGCCGGGCGTGGCGAGGATGGTCACAAGTGGATCAATCCGGAGTTTCACGGCTGGTGGGTGCATCGCGGCTTCGCGACGGCGATTCAATACTCGAGCGGCGATGTCGTTGATTTCGAGGGATTCATGCGGCTTTTCCACACCAGCTATCACCCCGCTTACAACGGCGCGCGTCAGCTCATCTACGCCCAGCCGGCGGGAATCGCCGCCACCAATAAAAACGGCCAATTCATCGGCTGGCATGCCGTATCCATCCAACGGGTCACACTGGATCGCAGCGGCGAGGTGCGCGTGTATTTCTACAACCCCAACAACGACGGCGGTCAGGATTGGGGCCAGGGCATCGTCACCTCGACCGCAGGCCATGGTGAGCTTGCCGGGGAATCGTCTTTGCCATTCAGGCAGTTTGCCGCCCGCCTTTACGTCTTTCACTACAATCCCCGCGAGCTCGGCGATCCGGCGTTCGTTCCGGCGGCGGATCTCGCCGAGATCGCCGCTCTGGCGCGGGAGAGCTGGGCGCGAGGAGTCGCCTGGCACGAGCTGGTCGTCGCCCGCTGAACGGCTGGCGCAGCGGCGTCGAGGCGCGCGCCCGCGGCGCTCAAATCCGCTCGATAAGGGTGGCGATACCCTGACCCACGCCGATGCACATCGTGCAAAGGGCATAGCGTGCAGCACGGCGCCGCAGCTCATAAGTGGCGCTCGCTATCAGCCGGGCGCCGCTTGCGCCGAGCGGATGACCCAGCGCGATGGCCCCGCCGTTGGGATTGACGTGCTCGGCATCGTCCGGCAAGCCAAGCTCGCGCAGCACGGCGAGTGTCTGCGCCGCGAATGCCTCGTTGAGCTCGATGAGTTCAATGTCCGCCAGGCGCAGGCCGCAGCGTGCCAGCAGCTTGCGGCTGGCCGGTGCCGGCCCCAGTCCCATCAGGCGCGGCTCGATCCCCGCTACGGCCGTGCCGAGGACCCGCGCCGCCGCCGTGAGGCGGTAGCGCGCCAGCGCCGTCTCGGAGGCCAGTAGCAGCGCCCCGGCACCGTCGTTGATGCCCGAGGAATTGCCGGCGGTGACCGTGCCTTCCGTCCTAAAAGGTGTCGGCAGCCTCGCGAGCCCCACCAGCGTGGTATCGGGTCGCGGCGGCTCATCGTGGGTCACCCGCACGGGCGGTCCCTTGCCGCCGGGAAGGCAGACCGGCGTGATCTCCTCGGCCAGGCGGCCCGAGTCCAGGGCGGCTTTCGCGCGCTGCTGGCTGCGCAGCGCGAAGGCATCCTGGTCCTCGCGGGTGATCTGGAACGCCTCGGCGATGTTCTCCGCTGTCTCGGGCATGGAGTCGGTCCCGTAGCGTGCCTGCAGCTTGGGGTTGACGAAACGCCAACCCAGCGTCGTGTCGTGGATCTGCGCCTGGCGCGAAAAGGCAGTTTCCGCTTTGGCCATGACGAATGGCGCCCGTGACATGGATTCCACGCCTCCGGCGATGAGCAGATCGGCTTCGCCGCAGCGGATCGCGCGAGCGGCGCAGGCGAGCGCGTCCATGCCCGAACCGCAGAGGCGATTGACGGTGATGCCGGGCACGGTGACCGGCAAACCGGCCAACAGCGCCGCCATGCGCGCGACGTTGCGATTATCCTCGCCGGCCTGATTGGCGCAGCCGTACACCACATCGTCAAGGGCATGCCAGTCTACCGTTGCGTTACGCTGCACAAGCGCCTGGATGGGTAGGCTCGCCAGGTCGTCGGTGCGCACCGAGGCGAGCACGCCGGCGTAGCGGCCGAAGGGAGTGCGCAGGGCATCGACGATATAGGCCTCGCTCATCGCGCCACCTCCAGCCCCGGTATCAACTGCTCCTTGAGCTGATGCGAGCGGGCGCGGAACAGCGCGATCAGCTCGCCGGCCTGATTCTCCACTCGGATGTCGTAGATTCCCGTGCGCCCTTGGCGGAATCGGGTTTGAGCGCTTGCGGTGAGTACATCGCCAAGCTTGGCCGGAGCGAGGAAATCGATGCTCGCGGCGGCGGCCACCGAGCGCTGGTTAGTCGAGTTGCAGGCGAAAGCGAAGGTGGAGTCGGCCAGGCTGAAAATGAAGCCGCCGTGGCAGTCACGGTGACCGTTGACCATATCCGCGCGCACCGGCATGGACAGCCGGGCATAGCCCGGGCGGATCTCCTCGAGCACCATGCCGAGCGCTTGCGAGGCGCGATCGCTTTGCCAGAGGGTTTCCGCGCAGGCTTCGGCGACTTGCTGGGCGGGCAATACGTAACGCGAGGGATCAGTCATGGAATCGACTGCCTCCATAACCTTTGCGGCGCAGCAGTGCGGCCGCACGGTAACGCTCCTCCCCATAGAACGCGCCGAGGTGATCGAGTGCCGTGAGCACGCGCGCGGCTCCGATACCATCGGTCCAGGCGAGCGGGCCGCGCGGGTAGTTGAGGCCGCTGCGCAGCGCCGCGTCGCAGGCGGCGGCCGTGCATACGCCCTGGCCGACGGCCTCGGCCGCGGCGTTGGCGAGCATGCATACGGTTCGCATGATGATGAGCCCCGGGCTGTCATCGATCACCGAAACCGTTTTGCCGAGCGTTTGAAACAGTCCGGCGGCGGCCTCGATGGCCGTTGCGGGGGCTTGATCGGCGGCGGCAATTATCGCACGTGGACTGTGGGCGTAATCCAACGCGAGGTCGAAGACGACCAGATCCGCGACCCCTTCCTCGGCCGCGCGCTGCGAGGCACTGCGGCCATCGGTGAGGGTAAGCGTCGCCCCCGGCAAAGCGATGACGCCGGCGCCGGTCTTGCGCTTCACTGGAATGGCCGCCTCGGCCAAAGTGCTTGCCACCGGCTCGGCGGGGCCAAGCTCGCCGTGGACGGTCACGCGCACCGGGCGGGGACCGCGCGGCGCCTCGGGCGGCGCCTGAGGCGGTGTGTCCTCCCGGTAATCGTAGAAGCCGCAACCGCTCTTGCGCCCGAGCCGGCCGGCATCGACGAGTTCCTGTTGCAGTAGGGACGGCCGGTAGCGGGGGTCCTGGAAATAAGCTTCGTAAAGCGAGCGAGACACGGCGAAATTGACGTCCTGACCGATGAGATCCATCAGCTCGAAGGGACCCATGGGAAAGCCGCCGGCCTCTCTGAGCGCCGCGTCGATGGTGGCGACCTCGGCGCTGCCCGCTTCCAGCAGGCGCAGGGCCTCGGCATAGTAGGGCCGGGCCACCCGATTGACGATGAACCCGGGCGTCGAGCGCGCGGCGACCGGTTGCTTGCCCCAGTTCGCCGCCGTGGCCTGCACGATTTCGGCTACCTCCGGCGCGGTGGCCAGTCCGCTCACCACTTCGACCAGTTTGAGGACGGGGGCCGGGTTGAAGAAATGCATGCCGACCACGCGTTCCGGTCGCTGCAATCTCGCCGCGAGCGCGGTGATCGACAACGAGGAGGTGTTGCTCGCCAGGATGGCGTGTGCGGCGCAGATTGCCTCGAGCCGTTCGAGGAGCTGACGCTTGCTCGAGAGTTCCTCGACGATCGCCTCAATGATGAGCGCGCCCGGCGCGAGGTCGCCCAAGCGCTCGCTGGGGCGTATGCGCCGGATCACCGCGTCCATGGCGTTTCGGGTAAGTTTGCCGCGCTCGACGAGGCGTTCGAGTCCCGTGCGGGTGCGCTCGATCCCCGTGCCGAGGACCTCCGGGTGAATATCGAACAAAAGGACCGGGTGCCCGGCTGCGGCGGCGACCTGCGCGATGCCCGCGCCCATGGTGCCGGCCCCGACCACGCCGATCACGGCTGACGTCGGCAAGGCCGCCATATCAGCGCCCCACGAAACGCGGGGTGCGCCTGGCCTTGAACGCCGCCACGCCCTCGCGGTAGTCCGCCGTGCGCCCGGCCAGGCGCTGCAGGTCGCGCTCGAGATCGAGCTGCGTCTCCAGAGTGTTCTGCCAGGTGGCGTTGAGTGCCTGCTTGATCAGAGCGAGGCCTTGCGTGGGTTGCGCGGCGAGATGTCGGGTGAGCGCATCCGCCTCTTCCATCAGCTGCGCGTCATCGACGCATTTCCAGATGACTCCCCAATCTGCGGCCTGCGCGGCCGTGAGCCGCTCGCCAAGCAGCGCCAGGCCCATGGCACGGGCGGGACCGACCAGGCGCGGCAGATGCCAGGTGCCGCCCGTGTCCGGCACCAGGCCAAGTTTGCAGAAAGCCTGAATGAAGCTCGCCGAGGTTGCCGCGAGGACGAGATCGCAGGCGAGCGCCAGGTTGGCGCCGGCGCCGGCGGCAACGCCGTTGACGGCGCAGACAACCGGGCGGGGCAGCGAGCGCAACCGCCGGACGAGCGGATTGTAGCTTCGCTCCAGCGATTCACCGAGGTCGGGGGCGTGAGCGTCCGGCGCGATCGCGCGCTCGTCGAGATCCTGGCCCGCGCAGAAGGCGCGTCCGCGCCCGGTGATAAGGAGGCAGCGCACCTTCGGATCAGGCTCGATGCGCTCAAGGGCGTCACGCAGCTCGGTGTGCATTTGCGCGTTGAAGCTGTTCAGACGCTCGGGCCGGTTGAGCGTCAGCGTTGCCACACCGCGGGTGGTTGTCAGTTCGATGGTCTGATAGCTCATGAGTGCAGCGTTCCTGGCGGTATTTTCTTGTAGGGCGGTCGCGACCGGCGCGAGGCCGTTGCGCTGGCAAGGACCATAGGCGATGCCGGTTTTACCGTTAGGCTCTTCCGCGATTATAGAAGCGTATCAGCTTGTCATCTGCTGAGCCGTCTGCGCAGCGCCGGAGCGGGAGAGGAAGCGCTGAGGGAAGCCTGACAGGCCGTAAATGGCATCACCAGCGACAGCGTCAAACAAGATACAAAAATCAATTGACACAACGAAAATACGTATCAGTATTGCAAGCAGGAGCGGAATCTCCGAGCGGACGGTGGGCCAGTCTGAGGAGGCGTCATGAGCCAGGAATTCTTCGCTAAGCATCGCGCTACCCTGGAGCAGGCCATTGAAATGACTCGCCGTCGCGACTACTGGAGCCCCTATCCCGAGGTCCCGAGCGGCAGGATCTATGGTGAGGAGGCGGCCGCCACCGGTCAGGCCGCCTTTGAGAACCGATTGCACAAGCCCTTCGCGCTGCGGCAGCCGTGCAGCGCGGGCGAGCTCGGCGAGGAGGTTTCACCGTATGGCTTCGCCCTCGGCGTACGTTACCCCGCGAGCGATCTCGATGAGCTCCTCCCGGCCATGCAAGCGGCTTTACCGGCCTGGCGGGATGCCGGTCCCGAGGTGCGGGCGGGCGTGTGCCTGGAGATCCTGGAGCGGCTCAATCGGCACAGCTTCGAGATGGCGCACGCGGTCATGCATACCACCGGCCAGGGTTTCGTCATGGCCTTCCAAGCCGGGGGGACCCACGCTCAGGATCGCGGGCTGGAGGCCATTGCCTATGCCTACGAGGCGATGAGCCGGATTCCGCCCCACAGCCGCTGGGTAAAGCCTCAGGGAAAGCACGATCCGCTTCGCCTGGACAAAACCTATCATGTGGTGCCGCGGGGGCTGGCCTTGCTGATCGGCGTTTCCACTTTTCCGACTTGGAACGGTTACCCCGGGTTGTTCGCCAGTCTGGTAACGGGCAACCCGGTTGTGGTCAAGCCGCATCCGGCCACTGTGCTGCCGTTGGCGATTACCGTGCAGATTGCCCAGGAAGTGCTCGAGGAAGCCGGGTTCGATCCCTGGCTCGTCGCGCTCGTGGCGGACAGCCGGGAGGCGCCACGCACCAAGGAGCTGGCGCGGCGCCCGGAGATCCGCCTGATCGACTATACGGGGAGCTCGTCGTTCGGCGGCTGGCTCGAGGAACATTGCCACCAGGCGCAGCTCTACGCGGAGAAGGCGGGCGTGAATTCGGTGATCGTCGATTCCACCGACGATCTCAAGGGGATGGTGCGCAACCTGGCGTTCTCGCTCAGCCTTTATTCGGGGCAGATGTGCACGACACCTCAGAATATCTACGTGCCGCGGGGCGGCATCCATACGGAGCAGGGCTGGCTCGATTACGATCATCTCGCCGAGGCCATTGGCGAGGGCGTCACGCGGTTGCTTGCCGACGGCGAGCGGGGCGCCGAGCTGCTCGGGGCCATTCACTCCGAGGAGACGCTGCAGCGCATCACGGAGTCGGCGCGGCTCGGTGAGCTGGTGCTCGCCTCCGAACCCTACCGCCACCCCCGCTTTCCCGACGCGCGCATGCGCACCCCGCAACTGCTCAAAGTCGGCGCCGAGCGCCGCGATTGCTACGAGCGGGAATGGTTCGGCCCGATCGCCTTCATCATCGCCACGGATTCGACCGAAGAGAGCATCGAACGGGCGCGTGCCACGGCGCTGGCGCAGGGGGCGATCACCTGGTCGGTCTACGCGACGGACGAGGCGGTGCTGCAGCGTACCGAGCGCGCGGCGTTGGAGGCCGGGGTGGCGTTGTCCTGCAATCTCACCGCCGGCGTCTACGTCAATCAATCGTCGGCCTTCAGCGATTTTCACGCCACCGGAGCGAATCCGGCGGCGAATGCCTGTCTGTGCGATACCGCCTTCGTCGCCAACCGCTTCCGTGTGGTGCAGAGCCGCCGGCACGCGGCCTGATGGGGCGGCGCAGTCGCCGCCGGGGTAACGAGGAACGCTCATGAGCTATCGCTACATTCGCATCGAATCTCGCGATCGGGTCGCGATCCTTACCTTGAATCGGCCGGAGGCGCTGAATGCGTTGTGCGACGAACTCATGGATGAGCTCGGCGCGGCCGTCATTGATCTCGACGCCGACGATGGCATCGGTTGTCTCGTCATCACCGGCAGCGACCGGGCGTTTGCCGCCGGTGCCGACATCAAGGAGCTGCAGGCGCAGGATTTCTTCGGCGTATTTCGCCATGACTTCCCCAGCGCCGCGGGGTGGAGCGCAGCGCTGCAAGCACGCAAACCGATCATCGCCGCGGTCGCCGGCTATGCGCTCGGCGGTGGCTGTGAGCTGGCGATGGCCTGTGATCTGATCATCGCCGCCGATAGCGCCCGCTTCGGGCAGCCGGAGATCACCATTGGCACCATGCCGGGGGCCGGCGGCACGCAGCGGCTCACGCGCGCCGTGGGCAAGGCGAAGGCGATGGAGTTGTGCCTGACCGGGCGGCTGATGGACGCCGCGGAGGCCGAGCGCGCCGGGCTGGTGGCGCGTGTGGTTCCGGCCGCCGAGCTGCTGAACGAGGCTTTGCGGACGGCGGCCGCCATCGCGGCGCATTCGCTGCCCGTGACGATGATGATCAAGGAAGCCGTCAACCAGGCCTTCGAGACCGGCCTGCAGGCGGGGCTGCGATTGGAGCGTCGGCTCTTCCAGTCCACCTTCGCGACCGAGGACCGCAAGGAGGGCATGGCGGCCTTCGTGGACAAGCGTGCGCCGCAATTCAGGCACCGTTGAAGAAAATGCATTGTCGGCCCGATTTCAATACTGTGATGTCGAGCGCCGGCAGTCACGACGCTGGCTTCGGTAACCCCAGGGACGGTGTCGTGATTTGACGTTTTCCTCGTGGCCCGCAGCTCTCGGTTGTGTTGTTTTATGCTGCGCCCGTTTGGTCGAGTCCGCTCGGCCATCTTTTGATCCTCGGCGACAGTCTCTCGGATCACGGCAAGGCCGCCGTGCATACGACGCGCCGCGCCGCCGTTTCGCTCGCTTGCGACGACCGCCCCCTACGGCCGGTGGCAATTCTCCAACGGCCCTGTCTGGGCCATTCACGTTGCGCCAGAAGGGCCGCTTTTCGTGCGTGGCCATGCCGCGGCGACCGGGGATGAAGGCGTGTGCTTGACTTTTCGTTATGCAGAATTAAACATAACGATCGTCCGCATCCATGCCGCCTCGCCGTGGAAGCCCAACGTCCACGCGGTGGTGGTTTTCGGCAAGGGGAGATCGAGATGAGGGTATTTGTCCGCCGCTTGCTGAGCCGTCGGGCAGCGGCGGTGCTTGCCATGATCGGCATGATTTTGCTCGCGCAGGGGGCGGCTTCCGCTGCTACGGTGAAGCTTGCCGTCGCCGCCAACTTCCGCGCGAGCGCCGAGGCGCTTGCCGCCGCCTTCGAGCGCGAGACGGGCAACGACGTCAAGCTGGCCTTCGCATCGACGGGCGTGCTCTATGCCCAGATCCGCCACGGTGCGCCGTTCGATGCTTTTCTGGCCGCCGACCGCGAGCGTCCGCGGCGCCTGGAGGCGGAGGGGGCAGGTGTTCCGGGCAGCCGATTCACCTACGCTCGCGGCAGGTTGGCGCTGTGGAGCGCGCAGCCGGGCTATGCGCTTCACGACGGCAATGTGCTACGCGAGGGCGATTTCGAACACATCGCGCTGGCCAATCCCGAGCTGGCGCCCTACGGCCGTGCGGCGAAACAGACGTTACAGGCATTCGAGCGCTGGGCGGCCCTGCGAGAGGCGGGGCGAGTGGTCATGGGACAGAATATCGGCCAGACGCATCAGATGATCGCGAGCGGCGCCGTGACGCTTGGTTTCGTGGCGCTTTCCCAGATCAAGCAGCCGGGCCGCGACGTGGTCGGCAGCTATTGGGTTGTGCCGGCCGATCGCCACGCTCCCATCGAGCAGCAAGCGCTCCTGCTGCGTGACGCGCCGGCGCCGCGCGCCTTTCTGCGCTTCATGCGCACCCCGGCGGGGCGCGAGCTCATCGAAGCCTACGGCTACCGGATACCGGCGCGTACCGCCGCGCTACACCGCGCCGCTGTCATCGCGCCGGGCGCGGACAGGCAGCGTACGCACCGTTCACCGAAGCCAATGGAGTCTCATGATGCGCATTAACATAAGCGCTCGGAACGCCCTGAAAGGCAAAGTAATCGAGGTCAACGTCGGCGCGGTCAACACGGAGGTCATCATCGAGTTGCCGGGGGGTGATCGGGTGGTCTCCGTCATCTCCAAGCAATCGGCCGATACGCTCGGTCTGACGCCGGGCAAGGAATGCTACGCCATCATCAAGGCTTCCAATGTCATGGTGGCCATTGATTGACCGGCACAAAAGCCGTTGCGCCAGGCAATGTCCAACGGCGATCGTCAGAGCTCGGGACCGATCGCAACATGGGCCTGAAAAGCCGTTCGTGCTCGCCGCGCACCGAGCTTGCCGCTAAAGCACGATCAACGCGACACCGCTTACCATGATTGCGGCGGCGGCCAGGCGTCCGAGCAGGTTTTTCTCACCGAAGAGTACGACCCCGAACATGACCCCGAAGAGGATGCTGGTGCGTTTGACGGAGATCATATAGGCGGTCGCGACACGCTCGAGCGCCATGAAATGCGTAATGATCATGGCGGTGAACAGAGCGCCGATGAGCAGGTGTATCGCCGGCCTGCGCCCGAGCACGGACAGCGCCCGGGGCGCGGAGAGCGCGAACAGGGCCAAGCTCAGCATACCGAGCCCGACGAAGTAGACAGCGGCGAAACTCAGGGCGCTCGCATACTGCAGCTCGATCTTCCCGATCACCGAGGTCAGGCTGTAGACGATCGCCGCCGAGAGCATTCTTCGCGAACCTCGGTTATGCAGGATGGCCTGCAAAGGCTTCAATGCGGCGCGCCAGCCGGCGCTTTCGGTGGCCTCCAGATTGAGCAGATAAGCGCCGCCGACGACTGCGAGAATGCCGATCCAGCCCTGTATCGAGAGCCGTTCGTCCAGCAGCAGATAGCCCGTTACCGCCGTGAACACCGGCGTGAATGCCAAGTAAGGCAAAGTGAGGGATAGCGGCGTGTCACGGATCGCGCGCATATAGAGCCGCATGGCGAGGATTTCCAGCGGCAACGCCACAGCCATCCAGCCCCAAAACGCCGGTGGCACCGGCGGCAGGGGGTTGAGATAAAGCAAGGGCGCCAATAGCGCGGCTGAATAAGCGAACCGCGTGAGCACCATTTCGCCGGCGGTATAGCTCGCCAGGAATTTTTTCGAGCAGGCGTCCGCCGATGCCAGGCTGAACGCGCTAAGCAGGGCGAGCGGCAGCCAGGACATAGTCGCGGCACGGCGGATGCAGGGGCCTTTCCGCCGCCGGGCCTCGGCTGCGAAGCCAACGGCGGAGAAGCCGGGCCCGCTGCCGTCTCATATCAGGGGCACGGGCTCGGGAATACCGGAAAAGCGGCTCAACATCCAGTCGAATTCGCGGCGGTCGATCGTGTAACCGGCGGCGAGGGCCATGTGGTTCGCTTCATGGCGTAACTGCGAGAGCATCGCCAGGTGGCGCTCGCGGCTCAGGCGCGTGAAGTCGTCCGCGCCCGGCAGGGGCTGCACTTCGAGCAGCAGTTCGCCCTGGTGCCAAGCGAGCTTGTAAGGCTGGTCGACGATGTGCACGGCGGTCTTGCGCGTGACCTGGCCGAAGAGGCTCGCGATGTCTTCGGGGTAGAGCCTCACGCAGCCGTGTGATACCCGCATGCCTACGCCGTAGGGTTTGTTGGTGCCGTGGATCAGATAACCCGGGATGTCGAGGAGCAGCGCATATTGGCCGAGCGGGTTTTCCGGGCCGGGCGGCACGATGCCGGGCAGCTCGGTACCCGCAGCGGCATGCTCGGCGCGAATGGACGCCGGCGGATACCAGGCGGGATCGACGATTTTGTCGACGACCGAGGCATGACCGAGCGGCGTGCCCCAGTCCTGGCGCCCGAGGCCGACCGGATGCGTTACGACCTGGCGTGCCGCGCCCTTGGCGGCCGGCGGATAGTAGTACAGCCGCAGCTCCGGGACGTTAATCACAATGCCGTCGCGCGGGGCGTCGGGGAGAATGTAGCGCCTGGGTACCAGGGCCCGCGCTCCGGCGCCGGGCATCCAGATATCGACTCCCGGGTTCGCCAGCACGACGTCCCAGTAGCCCAGATCGAAATGGCGGGCGATATCGAGCAGGGTATCATGCGCGCAGGCGCTCACCCCATGGCTATGGCCAATGAGGCGGCTGCCATCGGCGGGTAGCTCATAGGTAGAGAAATCGCGATCGGCACGCGCTTTCGAGCCCCCGCTTCGTCGTGATTCGCCGAGCACGATCGCGGGGTGCAAAGCGCCGACCAGCAAGGTGCCGGCCAGCCCCGCCAACCGGCGCAGGAGGCGACGGCGGTCCATGCTGATGTCGTCCCTGAACTTCAAGCTCATTTAAACGTGATCACATGAAGACAGCGCTGACCGCATCATTCAGGCAGCTTGCCTTGTTTCTGGTTTTTTACTGCGCGTGTCGAATCCCCTGCCGTGGGCGATCGGCCTGCTCCGCGCTGCTCGAGCGTCGAGTCGCGCGCCCGGTCCCCCTCCTCGGTCCACGACATTGTTCAGGGCCCGAAAGCGTGTCTTCGGGCCGTCCTCAAGCGCCAGCCTCATAATGAGCCTTGATGCGGGCGGCGCCAAGCGTTTCGGCGTAAAAGGCGATTTCATCAAGAACGCCTTGAAACGGATTCTCGCTCAGGGACTTGTCGATGCCTAGCACGAAAGTACCGGCGGGCTGCGGACTCAGCTCGCCACGCTGCGAGGGCTCGCCGTTGACGTAGAGCTGCCAGGTCTGCGCCGTGAGCTCCAAAACCAAGTGGTAGCGCGTCGCGGCGGCAATGACGACGCCGGTCGCGCTCGGCGCCTTACCAAGGCTGGTGTTGAGACTGTCCGCACCGAGCCCGTCGTGATTGCCATCGTCGATGTAGAGCCAGCTTCGCCCCACGCCGGGGCCGTCGCGTTGGGCAAGCAGCGTCTGGCATCCGGTGCGCGGCAACGTGGCCGGCGTGAGAATCCACAGCTCGCAGGTCACGCTCGCCTCCCCGGGATCGAGGGCAAACGGCACGTCCAAATAGGCCCCGGCAGCGCCGAATCGCACCGCCGCCGCGGATCCGGCGCCGAGGCCCGGCTCAGCGAGCTGCACGGCACCCCGGCAGGCGGCGTCACGCTGCGCCGGTGTCTCGTCGGCCGCGATATCGCCCGTGGTGTGCTTCAGGCGATAGTAGGCGTAGGGCTCATCGCTCAGCACAAGTTCACGGTAGCCGGGCCGGGCGGCGGCCATCATCGTTCGATGAGGAATCATGCGAAGTCCTTCCCGGCCAGAAAGCCGCGCCAGGTCGAGCCGCCGTCGGTCGTGATAAAAGTCAGCACGGTATCGGCATTCGGTGCACTGCTGATGCTCGGCGCGGTGCCGTTGGGCCATTTAACGCCCTTCGGCCAGCTGATGCTGCGGCCACCGGTTTCATCCTGGGTGAGAATGAGGGTGAACGATCCGGCCTTGTCGGCAGCGGGAGCGCTCTCGAAGGTGACGTTCTTGACGTCGGCGGTCAGCGTGACGGCGAATACGTTGCCGACGGAGAGAATGATCTTCAATGCGCCGCCGAAGATCTTCGGCTTTGCCAACGTCTCGGCGTAAGCCTTTATGGCGTTGCGCTGCATGCGCAGATCGCCGGTCATGGGGATGCTGCCGTCGCACTTGAAATCGTCGAGGGAAAGCACCAAAAAAGCGCGCTGGTCGCGTGAATCCGTGATACCGGTGGCATCGGTCGTGATCTTGCGCAGCGGGATGTGCCCGTCGGTGAAGCCGCCCTTATTGACCACCACCCGGCCGTCGCGATTGACTTCGACGTAATTGGTCGCCGACGGGTAGATCTCCAGCGAGCCGGGCGCGACCATGGTGATCGTGGTCATATTGCGCAGTATGCCCCCCCGATAACCCCAGAAATGGCCCCGGGTGGTTTTCGGATCCTCGTCGAAATCGCTGATCCGGGTGGCGTCGGCCGCGGGGCCCGTCTCTTCGCTCATAACTTATGCCTCATCTGCGTCGCCCAGCCGCTCGCGTTTGGAGGACTGGACTTGGGTGACCTCAAGGGCGTAAACGCCGCACGCGGGCCGATTCCAGCCGCCATGGTAAGCCCCCAAGGATGGACTGATCCAGGCGTCACCCCGGCATGGCCTGCCCCGGCCACTGAGCCGGGAGCAATATCCATTGTATTGAGTTTATGGGGTTTTGTTTTTTACCAGAATGGCAAGGGAACAATGTAAACAGAGTTTTCTTAACTGAATTTGTTCGAGCACAGCATGTCCTTTTGCCTGGTTTTCCGCGAACACCCTCTCTACTATTATTACTGGCAACTGGTCCATAGCGTAAAGGAGCGCCCATGAATCCGATAGAAGAGCTCACCGGACAGACCAAAAGCTTTGCCGTGGATTGCTACGAGAATAAAACGCTGGAAGAGCTGCAACAGCCGCACAGCCCCGATGACGCCGACCCGGAGGCCTGCAAGAAGTGGCGGATCACTCCACGGCATTGGAGCGTCGCTATGGAAGCGGCTCTGCAGTGCCGCATGGAGCAGGCCGAGCAGCCAGATGTCATCCCGACCGGCGAGGGTCATGGTGGCCGCTAGCGCCAGGGTCTGCATTCGGCCGTCGCAAGACGTGCCGCGCTGGGTGTGGGTGCCGGCGGTTCGGGAGGTTCGATGTGCACGGGCGGTGGGTTCAGGGCAGGCGCGGCGCTCCCGCAGCCCGCCGGGTTTGCCCGCCGTGGCGGTGGTTAGCCCTTCGCCACGGTGCGCTTCGCCGGGGGCTTTGTCCAGGCCGCTAACGTTCTCTTTTAGTGGCTCGACACCTTGCCTGGGTGTTACAGGGCATCTTCGTTGGCTTGATCAACCCTTTGTGCGCTCGCCGCAGGCGCCGGGGCGGCTTCGGGAGCGGTGAGCGGCGCGGGGAAAAGCGGCACCCTGAGGCGAATCCGCGTGCCCAACCCGGCCGCGCCGTCGACTTCGAGGCGGCCGCCGTGGGCTTCGACCCGCTGGCGCAGGCCGAAGAGGCCGAGACCATCGCGCCGCTCGTCACCATCCGCGATACGCATCATACCCACGCCGCAATCCACCACCTCAAGCTCGACGCCGTTCGCCTGCCGGCGCAGGCGAAGGTAAGCCCGATCCACCTGGGCGTGTTTGACGATGTTGAACAGCAGCTCACGGGCGGCCTGGAATAGGAGCACGCGGAGGGGATCGCTGATTCCCCCCTCGTGATTCTCCTTCATGCCAAGCGTGCTTTCCACCACGACCTGCACACCGTAGCGCTCTTTGAGCGGGCCGCCGAGCGCTTGCTGAGCGGCGGTCAAGCGGCCCTGCTCGAGCGCGGGTGGATTGAGCTCGAGCGTCAACGAGCTCGATACCCCGACGAGTTCCTGGACCAGGCGCTTGAGCGTGACCAGATCCCGGTGCAAGGGTGAGGCGTCCTCCCGATCGAGCAGGACCGCGATCTTACAATCGGCGGCAACCAGACTCTGCTGCATGTGATCATGCAGAAGCTGCGCCACGCGGCGGCGCTCGCTTTGCTCCGTCTGACTGAGCTCGCTCGCCAGCGCCTGGCGCTGCGCGGCACGTCGCACCAATGCGCGCCGCAGTTTGTGCGCCCGGCGGGCGGAGCGCTTCTGCGCCGTTATATCGAACACCACACCGGCGACCACGCTTGCCTGCGCGCCCGGTCCGCGTTGCACGAGGCGGCAGGTCAGTCGCTGCCAGCGCCAATGCTCGCTGCGATGGCGAATGCGGTACTCGATATCGAGGCGAGCATCCCGGCGGCGCAGGAAATTCCGATACGCCCGGGTCACCCGCGAGCGATCCCGCTCATGCAGGCAGCTCTCCCACCACGGCAGCAGCCCGGGCAGCGGCGGGAGTTCATTGAGCTGATAACCCAGCAACGCGGCCCAGCGCTCGGAGACGTAGCCGCGCTCGAGCGATACGCTGTGCTCGTAGTAGCCCGCCTTGCTCGCCTCCAGAGCGAGCGTCAGGCGCTGTTCGCTCGCGCTCAGATCGGCGCCGCGCCGCTCGACCTCGGTGGTCCGCGCGTGAAGACGGCGCTCTAGCATCTTGTTCAAGGCGGTTAACTGCTGCTCGGAGCGGCGGCGTTCGGTTATGTCGCGGAACACCAGCACGACGCCGGTCACGCCGGCGTTTGTGTCGCGGATCGCCACGGCACGGCCGTGGACCGGGCGCACCCGGTCGTCTCGGTCGATCAGCGCGGTCTGCCCGGGCAGCGTCGTAATGGACTGGACGCTGCGAATGGCCTGGTGGCAGAGGTTTTCGAGCACCTCGCCGGTCTCCTCGCGGACCAGGCGAAAGGTCGCGTCGACGTGGCGGTTCACCGCCTCGCACTGCCGCCAGCCGGTCAGGTGTTCGGCGGTCGGATTCAGGAACGCGACCCGGCCTTGCGCATTCGTGACGATGACGGCATCGCCGATGCTCTCCAGCGTCGCCTGCAGCCATTCGGGCTGGCTGATGAGCCCCTCTCGGGATCGCTGGCTGGCGGTGACGGGGTTGTCGTCGCCACCGTGCACCGAACGCCCGGCACGAAGGGGCTCCGAACGGACCGCGCCCGCGGCGCGCAGGGCGATGAGTGCCGGCTCCCGCGCCGTTGCGGGGACGATGACCGAGCCGGCGACCAGGAGCGGCTTGTCCGCCGGTGCGTTTAAGTGCAGCCTGGCGGGCAGGGGCCGGCGAGCGCGCGCGCAGCGGTGTAGATAACGGCTGAGCTGCGCCGGGGAGTTTTGGGTCAAACCGGTCAAGGAAAGCCCCGCCGCCCAGGGCCGCGGCAGCCTATAGGCTTTGTGCGCGGCGGCATTGGCGCCCTGGACGCGGCCATCGCTTGCGACTAATAGGACCGGTTCAGGGAATGCGGCGGCGAATCGTTCCAGGGCCTGAATGTCCATCGGCAAGGAGGCTCCGTTGTCGACCCAACGAGGGCATGGATTCAGCGGACGGGTTGTAGTGACAAGAGGGAGCGGGGTGGCTTGCCAAGACACGCCATAAAGACGTCCCTGGGGACTCGCCGGCCGCGATCCGCTTGGCCTGCCTGCTCGGCAAGCCACCCCGCTCCCACCTGTTTTACTGATCGTTTACGTGGCTTGGTGAAGTCGCCGCGCTGCCCGCATCGGCCGGCCTGACACGCGTTTCCTCAAGCCCCCTCACGCGAGCGAGTTCACCCACCCAATGCCACGGTGACCCGAGGATGACGCTCGCCCGTACGGGTCCCACATGCACGATCCGGCCATTCCTCCTCCGCGCTCGCGCGGTTGAGATTGACGCAACCGCTTGCGGCACCAGTGTGGATCAGGCTCTTGCCTTGAACCTTATCGCCCCGAGATCACCACCCTTCCGCAGACGGGCTCTGTTAGCTAACGTCATCGGCTCCACCAGGATTTCGACCATACAACTATTCATAACGCGTGCAGCGGCGGCTGCATTGACCAGGATCAAGCCCGTTGCGTGCCTTCGGCGACTGTCGCTACGCAATGATCGGAATCCGTGTGCTGCGCGTGCTGGCCTCTACGACATCGCTGCTTAGCCTCGTAGCTGACCAGACTATTCGCAAGTCCTGCCCCGGGAGACGGATCTGCGCAGCCTTGTCACCCGGGAGATCGAGTGCCCCAGACCGTCCCGATCGCTGCGTTTCGCGCCGATAAGTTATGCTATTTGATGTCTTACAGTGTGTCGGTCGTGCAGGTCAGGAACCTTATGTGGTCATTTCCACCACATAAACGGTATCGACCGAACACGTTTCATCCCTGAAAAGCGCAAGGAAGCATTTGCTCGGGAGGCTGTCATCACCAGGAAAAAGACGCACACGAGGCGGCGAGCGAGCGGTTCGGCAAAGAAGGACACGCAAGGCTCCGGTAGTGCCGGGCGGTCGGAGGCGATGACGCACTCCGAGCGGGGTTTTCCGATCGTGGGCGTCGGGGCGTCGGCCGGCGGGCTGAACGCCTTGCAGAAGCTCTTCGCCAACATGCCCGCTCAGCCGGGGATGGCGTTCGTAATCATCCAGCACCTGGATCCGACCAAATCGAGCTTCACCGCCGAGCTTCTCGCCAAGCACACCGATCTGAGGATCACTCAAGTCGAGGACGAGCCGCGGGTCACGCCCAACTGCATCTATGTCATTCCGCCGAACAAATACTTGAGCCTGGCCGATGGCATGCTGCATCTGAGTGAGCCCGGCCATCCCCGCGGGAGGCGCGTTCCGATCGACTTCTTTCTCCGCTCGCTGGCCGAGAACGCTCGCGAGCGAGCCGTGGCGATCATCCTCTCCGGCACCGGCGCCGACGGCACCTTGGGTCTCAAGGCGATCAAGGCCGAGGGCGGGCTGGTGATCGTGCAAGAGCCGGGCAGCGCGGAATATGCGGGCATGCCCGAGAGCGCGCTCGGCACGGGACTGGTGGATTTCAGCCTGCCGGTCGAGCGCATTCCGGAGGCGTTGGTGCACTATGCGCAACACGCCGCCGTTGCCGATGAGAAATCGACTACCTCCCCTGAAAAGACCAGCACCGAGCTCAGGGCAGTACTCGGACTGCTGCGCTCGCACACCCGGCAGGACTTCCGCTGCTACAAGGAAGGCACGCTGCTGCGCCGTACCCGCCGACGGATGGGGCTGCACAGTATCAGCGAGCTGGCCGAGTATCGCGACTACTTGCGTGAGCACCCAAGGGAACTCGACGCTCTCGCAAAGGACCTGCTGATCAGCGTCACCGATTTTTTCCGCGACCCACCGGCGTGGCAGGCGCTGGAGGAACTCGTCATCGCGCCGTTGCTCGAGGCCAAGGCCGCCGACACCACGCTGCGCGCCTGGGTGCCCGGCTGCGCCACGGGGGAGGAGCCGTATTCGCTCGCCATGTTGCTGCTCGAGCACATGAGCCGGGCCGGCAAGCACTGCACGGTGCAGGTGTTCGCCTCCGACATCGACAAGAATGCCCTGGAGCGTGCCCGGCGCGGGCTCTATCCGCAGGTTATCGTGGGGGACGTGGCGCCGGAGCGTCTGAAGCGATTTTTCGAGCCCCATTCGCGGCATGGCTATTACCAGGTGAGCAAGGCACTGCGCGAGTCGGTCATCTTTGCCGAGCAGAATCTGATCGCTGACCCGCCCTTTTCCCGGCTCGATCTGATTTGCTGTCGAAACCTGCTGATTTATCTTCGCCCGGAGGTCCAGCAGAAAATTCTGGGACTGTTTCATTTTGCGCTCCGCGAAGACGGGTATTTGTTCCTCGGCAGTTCGGAGACGGTCGGCCGGGAGACGGGGCTGTTCCAGCCGGTGACTCGCAAGTGGCGGATTTATCGGCGGGTCGGCGGGGTACGCTCGCAGAACGTGGCGTTGCCGGCCGCGAGCGAGCGGCCGCGGGCCGAGATCGAAAAGACGCCGTCATCCCTACCCCAGCGCCGCGAGGTGCGCCTCGCCCACGTGGCGCAGCAGCGGCTGCTCGACTGGTTGGCGCCGCGTGCGGTGCTGGTCGACAAGCAGTGGCAGATCGTCTATTTCTGCGGCGATACCGATGCCTTTCTGACTCACACGCCCGGCGCGGCCACCCAGGATCTGCTCGCCAAGGCGCGACCGGGGCTGCGCACGAAGGTGCGCGGGGTGGTGCAAAAGGCGTTGAGCGAAGGCGAGACCATTGTCGCCGAGGCGCGCGTGAATCGCGACGGTCGCTTCCAAACCGTTCGGGTCACCGCCCGGCCGGTGCGTGACCCGCCGAGCGAGGAAGTGCTCGCCCTGGTGATCTTCGATGAGGCGAGCAACCGTGAGGGCGGCTCACGTCAGGAAGACAAGCAGGCCTCCCGCGGTGCGGAGCGACAGGAGGCGAGCGAAGTCGACGGCGAGGACATCATTCGTCATCTGGAAGACGAGCTCGCGAACACTAAGGAAGACCTGCAATCGTCGATCGATCAGCTGGAGACCTCCAACGAGGAGTTCAAGGCTTCCAACGAAGAGGTCATGTCGGTCAGCGAGGAGCTGCAAAGCACCAACGAGGAGCTCGAGACCAGCAAGGAGGAGCTGCAATCGCTCAACGAAGAGCTCAATACGCTCAACAATCAACTGGCAATCAAAGTCGAGGAGCTGGAGCAGAAGAACAACGATCTGAACAACCTGATCACGAGCACCGACATCCCTACTCTTTGTCTCGACCGTGCCATGCGCATCAAGTGGTTCACGCCCGTCACGACGCGTTTGATGAATCTGGTCGTATCCGACATCGACCGGCCGCTGACGGATTTCTCCCACAATTTCACCGGCGAGGATCTGCTCGAGGACGCGAGAGAAGTGCTCGACCGGCTGGTGCCGAGCGAAAAGGAGGTGAGCACGGTCGATGGCGGCGTCTATTTGCGCCGTGTCGTCCCCTATCGCGCCCAGGAGGAGCGCATCGACGGTGTAGTGATTACCCTGGTCGACATTACCCGGCGCAAGCGCGCTGAGGACGCGTTGCATCGCAGCGAACAGCGGCTGCGGCAGCTGAATCAAACGCTCGAAGTGCAGGTGAGAGATCGTACCGAGCAGCTGAGCCTCCTGCAGCGCGTGACCGTGGCCGCCAACGAGGCGGAATCCGTCGAGGATGGGCTGCATCGGGCGCTCAACGCGATCTGCGAGACCAATCGCTGGCTCATGGGCGAGCTTTATCAACTTGCCGATGACGACAGCGGCGATCTGGTCTACTCGGGCCGTTCAGTGGTGCGCGAAAACGCGCCGCCGGCACTACGCGCGCGTCTCGAGGATTTGCAGCGTCGCCTCGCCGCGCAGCGCTTCGGTCCCGCCGACGGGGTGCTCGGCCGTGTGCTGAGTAGCGGGCAGCCGCAGTGGGCCGAAGACTTCGACAAGGACTCGAAGCCCCGTCACGGCGCGCTCAGCGAAACCGGCCTGCGCACGGTAATCGCCTGCCCGGTCACCGCGGCGGGCGCGGTCCTCGCCGTTTTGGCGTTCTACTCGGATGAGGCGCTCGCCGAAGAGAAACGCTTCCTCCATATCATGCCGAACATCGGCATCCAGCTCGGCCATCTCATGGCGCGCAAGCGCCTGGAAAAGGAGATCGCCGAGATCTCGGATTGGGAGCAGCGCCGCCTCGGCCAGGAGATTCACGACGGGCTCAGTCAGCAGATCTCCGGTACTGCCTTGCTCGCGGCGGGGCTGACCGAGAGCTTGAGGGCGAGCGGGCTGCCGCAGGCGGAGAAGGCGCAGCGGCTCAAGGAGGCCCTCGAGGAGGCCAAGCGCCAGAGCCGCGCGCTCATCAACGGAGTGATGCCCGTGGCGGTCGAGCCCGCCGGGCTGATGGGCGCCCTCGAGGGACTAACCGAGCGCACCCAGACGATGTACGGGCTGCGCTGCACCTTCGAATGTAGCCAACCGGTCGAAATTACGGACAGCTTCACCGCCACGCATCTTTATCGCATCGCCTTTGAGGCCGTCCACAACGCGGTCAAGTATGCCCAAGCCCGGCAAGTCACGGTGTGCCTGAGCAAAGCCGACGGCAAGGTACTCTCTGTGCAAGATGACGGCATCGGCTTGTCGGGGACTAACCTAGCGGGTATCGGAATCCGCATGATGCGCTATCGGGCGGAGCTGATCGGTGCGAGCCTTACCATCGAATCCGGTGACGACGAAGGAACCACGGTGACCTGTTACCTCCGGAACTGAACGCGGGTGCTTGGCGAGGGGTCCAAACAGATACTTATTGCGTGGGTTCCGAGTCGTGGTCAAGCGCAGCAACAGCAATCAGGCAGGGAGCCCTGCGGCGGCGGCCTCGCCGGTTCGCGTGCTCATCGTCGACGATCATCCGCTTTTCCGCGATGGCTTGAGGGAGCTGCTTCTAGGTGAGCCGAATCTGCAAGTCTGCGGCGAGGCGGCCGATGTGGGCGGAGCGCTCGAGCAGATACGTACCACCTGCGCCACTCTGGTGACCGTGGACATCTCGCTCGGCTCGGCGAGTGGCATCGAGCTGGTCAAGCGAATCAAGCGCATCGCGCCGACGACCTTGATTCTGGTGGTATCCATGTACGATGACCGGCTTTATGCGCTGCGCGCCCTGGAGGCCGGAGCGCGTGGTTATCTTTCCAAACAGGCCTCGCCCGGGGAAATTTTGCGAGCGGTGCGTACGGTGTGTGACGGCTGCGTTTACTTGAGCGAGGAAATGACGCAACGCCTTTTGCACCGCAAGGCGGGTTTGTTGAAGGCGGGAGGCGAGGATGCGCTCGAGTCGCTCTCCGATCGAGAGCTGGAGGTCTTTCGTTTGATCGGGTTGGGGTATGGCACGAGACAGATCGCCTGCGAGCTCAACGTGGCGATGACGACGGTCGAGACCTATCGTGAGCGTCTGAAGACGAAGCTAACCCTTGGAAGCAGTGCCGAGCTTACCCACCAAGCGACCCTATGGGTGCTGCAGAATCAATGAATGCCCGCGTAAGCCGAGGCGACGGTCACGCCGTTCATCGGGGCGGCGGTTGTCATCTCGTTCGAAGTTGCCTTGGGCGGGGCGATTAAGCGATGGCGGCGGGCACTTCCCTTCGGTAGTGCCCGCCGCCGAATGCCGTAGACGGCTTGCCGATGCAATGATTTCGCGGGCTAGGGGGCGGGCACTGGCTCCGCGCTCGCGCGCGGGCCGGTCAGCACGATCAGGAGCAGCCCGAGCAGCATCAGCCAAGGCAGCGTCGGGGCCGGCACGTTTTGCGCGGCCGTGACGATCAGGTTGGCCGGTCCACGCGCATCGTTGAGCCATGAACTCTCGTCTCCGGACCCGTCTTGACCGTACTCGTCGGTACGCCCGTCCGTCCAGTCCAGATCCAGCCCCGCCAGTGCGAAGTCCGAGTTGGAGGGGCCGCTGTCCGCATCCGTGAAGAAGCTGATGCTCATGATGTTGGAAAGGCCAATGGCGAAGTCGAGATAACCGGCGCCATTCCGGTCCGTCCCCATGGCGCTGAGCGATTCGGTGCTGCCGCCCGCGTACTCGATCAGCATCCCGACGCCTTCCGCCATGGGATCACCGCCGGGCCCCGCCCCGAACAGATCGAGGAAGTGCACGCGGTTCAATGTAACGGCGCTGGAGAAGCGGGCGGTAAGCCGCTCCGAGCCGAAGGTGACTTCGTCGTCGTTGATGCCGACGCCGTCGTTGGCGCAGGCCAGCGAGCCGCATGCCGCGTCGCGCCCGCCATCGTAGCCGGTGAAGCGCAATCGGTGCGTTCCGCCCGCTGATAACGTGACGTGGTTGGCGCCGAATGTCTGTGTGGCACTCGTGCTGTTGTCGTGACGGGACCAGCTGCCGTCGGTCAGGTCAACGACGGCCGCCTGAGTCACGGCGGCCGACAGCAAACCCCCTGATAATGCAAGTATCTTCGCGATCCTGAGCATGACTTCCCTCTCTCAGACTTTACTGCATTTCCAATGCGTCTTTGCCCCAGGCCTGCTTCGTTAGTTTTGTCCCATTATCTTTATTCGGTTGTTTGAGGTCTCGAGGCACTGTGTGCATCTGTCGGTACGGCACAACGTTTTCGGTCATTTCATTGTGCGTTGTCCTTGCCAACTTATAAGCAAAATAGATGCCTAAGTGTGTATCGGATTGAATTATCGGTATTAAAAATGTCTTCTGCGTCACTCGATGCTCAATGTGTTGGCGATCTGTAAACATTTTTAACAAGCGCGGCGGTACGCGCAAGGCGAGCGCCCGCACTCCGCACGGGCGGAGTGCGGTTGCGCAGGAAGGCGGCCGTCGGGCGTGGCGTGCGGGTGCGCGACGCGGTTTGCGCGCGCTCGGCGCTAGGCGGGCGAATACTGCTCGGCTGTGGCTCCTTGCTGAGCACCGAGGCGGTGGCGAGCGTACATCCGCTGGACGAAGGCGCCGGCGGGCCGCTCGCGCAGCGCGCTGATTACCTTGCGCATGGGCGGGGTAAGCGCCTCGAAGGTGGGTAAATGACCCTCATAGCCGCTGGCGAGCACCATGGGTGCCGCCGCGGCGGCGAAGGCGATGTCCGCATAGCTCAAATGCTCACCGTAAAGAAACTCCCGGCCGTCGGCGAGCCGGGCGTCGATGCGATCGAACCCGGCGTATACGGCCGCGAGGCCTTGCTCGGCCTTGGCGGGGCTCAGTTGCAGGGCGCGCGACATGAGCCCCCGGATCAGCGGATAAGCGATCGGCACCAAAAGCTTTTCGAACCAGGGTACACCGCTTGTGAATGCGGCGTGGGTGAGGCGCCGGTGCGGCAGTAGATGGTAATAGGCCCAATCCACCACGCCCACGCCCATACCGAAGCGGTATTCGTGGCCGGCATTGATGACCTGCTCGCGCAGCTCCGTCCGCTCGGGCAGTAGCCGCCGTGCCGCCGGAGCCCTGGAATCCAGATAGGGGAGCATTTTATCAACAGTTGGTATGGACTCGGCTGCGGTGACGAGCAACGGATAGTCGTCGGCGCCGTAGCCGTACCATTTCAAGGCAAGGGCGTGAAACACGGGTGCATGCGGGTGCTCCCGATAATTCACTCCGTAATGCTGCAGCAGCCAGCGACCCAATTCGCAGTCGGTACTCGGCAGCAGCGTTACCAGGAACGGCTCGCTGCTCTCGTCGCCTGGCCGGCGAGCGGTCCGGGAATTACTCGGCATCAAAGCATACCCTCAGATGTTGTGGAAACGGTGTATCGCCCGTATCGATTCGGCCCGCCGCGCCATCGGCACGCCGTAGCTTGGGGTGTTTCAGCAGCGCCTTGAGCATGGCCGGAATGACCGCCTGATTGATGTGGGCGCCAAAGCAGGTATGCAAGCCGAACCCCCAGAGGATGTAGTGGGATCGGGGTCGGTCCGTGCGAAACGTGCCGGGGTTCGAGACCTCGCGGCGATCGAACATGGCTGACAGGTTGGCGGCGAAGACCAAAGTGCCCTTCGGAATCGGCCGGCGGCGCAGGCTGCTGCGGGCGATCTCGGTATCACGGACCGCGCGTCGGTAGATCACGGGGTTGAGCGGATTGAAGCGCAGCGCCTCGTTGAGGCAGCGCCCGAGCGCGTCGTCGTCCTCCGCACACGCCGCCTGCTGCGCCTGGGCGAGCGCTTCGGGCCGCTGCAGCAGTTGATCGAGCGCCTGAACGGCGGCTCGGGAGAGCGTTGGCACAGCGCCGATGATAAGACCGATCAGATTGTTGCGGATCGCCAGATCGTCCATTCCGGGCAGGCCCGCGGCCTGCATCGCCAAGCAGCGGTTGAGCACGTCATCGCCGGCCGTGGGCGTGCGCTTGCGCTCGGCGATGGCCTGATCCAGATAGTCCCGGCACTCGCCCGCCGCCCGCTCGGCGCCTGCGATCACCTCGGGGTCGTCCCGGAGGTCGATGAACAGGTACCAGAACATGATCGTGGTCCAGTCGATCAGCGTCCGCTCCGAGGGGCCGGGTGTACCGAAATAGTGCCCGACAAGCCGGGCGGCGAGAGGCAAAGTGAGCTGCTCGGGGACGTCGAGGCTGCCGCCGGCGCGTTGGACGACCGCGGCGGCCTCCCTCTCGACAAACGGCGTGATCAGCCGAGGGACGTCGTCGCGACGGGCCGCCAGACGCATATTGGAGACGTCGCGCGTATAGCGGGCACTGTCCTGCATGCCGAGAAAGAAATTCTCTCCCGCGGTGATCCGGCGCATCTTCGGGCCGTACACCACCTCGAAATCGCTCTCCCGGTTGAGCACCTCGTGTACGTCCTCAAACCGGCTCACGACGGCGGTGGCGGTGTTGGGATAGGCGGTGACGAACGCCCGGCGCAGCAGCAGATTGGGGATGAACGCCCGCAGCACGCTGAACACGGCGCGCTGCCCGCCGGGGGAGGCGAGCGGGGCGGCGAGCCGGGCCTTGACCCCGCCCGTGCCCGTGGCGAGGGCGTGGAGTCCCAGGGTAAGCAATTGCAGGATGTTGAGGACGCCCTCGCCGAGAACCGCGAGCGCGGTGCGGATACTGAGCAGCACATTGATGATGAATTGCATGGGAGTCGGCATTTTCCTTTCTTGTGATTCGTCCTGGCCGGCGCCTGCGCGATCAGGTGGGGTCGACGATGCCGGTGGCGATCATGCGCAGAGCCGTGATGCTGGGAATGAAGAAATAGTCCCCGCCCCGCGTGGTCACGAACTGAGGCAGCCGCTCGCAGATGAATGGCGGCTTGCCGCTCGCGGGATCGCTGGCGATGACGAATTTCGCCTGCGGGTCATGATTGCCGACGATCGGGCACGTATCATTGCCGGCGTTGAAGTCCAGCCCATAGTGCACCCATTGTTGCTGGACGAACTCGAACTGGCGGAAAATACTGGCGCATACCGCCATGAAGATGATCCCGTGCTCGTCCTCGTCGGCATTCGCCTGTGAGTCGAAGCGCCCGTAGGGCAGACCGCGGCGCAGGATCCGCCGGCGCTTGTTGAGCGCCGAGCCGTTACGCTTGGCCGTCTCGCCGGTGGCAAGGGCGGGATCGAGCATATCCCGCGTATTGACGCGGCGGATATGGGCGGTGATCGGGCAGCGCAGCCCGTCCGGATCGTCGGCGTACTTGAAATCAGCGAGCGCGCGCGCGCGTTCCGCCGCGGCTTGTGGGTCGCCTGGCGCCCAGCGCTCGTTGAACGCTTGCCATTCGGCATAGGTCGGCGCGGCCATCAGCGGTACGCCATCCGACCAACGGCCCGCCATCTTCGCGAGCACCGTCTCCGCCGCCTCCTCCCGGCCGACGCCCATGGCTTTGGCGTAGCTCTGCGCCACCTCATCGATATAGTCGTGAAAGCTGGCGGTGTTTTGATGGAGCTTGCGATAGACCATGAAGGTGCCGTTGCGCATGAAGTCCGCCGGCGGGGGCGCCGGGGGGTTTTGCTGGGATTAATCGGCGGGGCCGAGGTTGTACTCCCCGGGCGCCAGCGGCGCCCAGGCCAGGTCCGGCATCAGCTTGCCGCGACCGACTACGCGCTGCGCCTCGATGGGCGCCTCGTACTGACCCTGGAAAACCGGATTGCCGATACCGTCGCTGAACCCGAAGTGCTCTTTGCCGCTCGCCACCATGCGGCCGTTGCGTCGTACCATCAGAGCCTTGGCCGCCTGAAAATCGGCTTGCTGGGGGCCGTGTCCGGCGAGCAGCTCGACGCCGCCCATGGATGTCTTGCACAGATCGCGGATCCATTGCGTTTTCTCTTCCAGCGCCGGGAGCGGCTCACCGTTTTCATCCGCCTGGGCATTCAGCGAGATCCAGATATGCACTGCCCGCTCGCCATTACTGGCACTGTCAGCACCCGCTGAATCCCGCCAGACGCTGTCCCAACGGGGGATGCCACTGGCCTCGACGTCGCCGAGGATATCGGCCCGCTTTGCCATGCCGTCGATGTACTCATCCGGCATGAGGCGCAGGGTACGGGTCGGCAGGCCCAGGTTCAGCAGACCGCGGAAGGTGAACCCGATATTGACGGTGACCTCCGGTCGCGGCACCGCATCGCTGCCACTATAGTCACGGGCGCCGCGTTGCCAGCGCTCGGCGGTGGTCACCTCCCGGCGTACGGCATCAACGAAGGCGCGGCCGGCGACGTGGTTGCGTATATGCAGACAAAAATAGCGGGCGATCGGATAACCGTAGCCCCCATACGCCCGAATGATATTGCCCTGGATATCCGCCAGGTTCAGTGCTCTGCTCATTGCCGTGCCCTCTTGTTATGAGCGAATGACGCCGGGCGTCTGGGTCGGGTGCTCGAGATCGTGAGGCCGGTGTCGTGCCAGGAATTCTCCGAAGGCGTCGTACAAAGACGCGGCGTCCGCGCCTTGCTGCTCGATGGCGAAGCGTGTGAGCTGCTGCTGCAGGTACAGCGCCTTCAGCACAGAGGGCAGATCCGAATCGGGAGCGGTTGGCAGCGGTTGGCTGCCGCGATGCAGGATGAAGCGGTAGACTCCATAGCCGAGCACCGCGGTCAACGCGGCCCAGCCTACAGAGATCCAGCCCCAGGGCCAGCCGGCGGTGGCGCCGAACAGGGAAACCAGGGCATCCCCCACGTCCAGGCCGAAATTGCCGAGCAGCCAGAACGCGCCGCAGAGCAGCGCCATGCCGCCGGGAATCGCGATGGGGGCGAGCAACGCCGTGCGGTTGATGTCCTGCAGCGGCGGCACACCGACCCAGTAGTCGTTGAACGGCATCGTGGTCTCGATCTGGCAGCGCATGATGTAGTCGGCGAAACCGCGGGCATCGTTCACTGACTCGAAGCCGATGCAGTAACGAAAGATCGCGCGCAGCTCCGCTTCCATGTCGGCCCATAATTCCGTCAGATAACTGCGCAGCTCCGCCGCATCGCCGCTGGCGGCGTCGATGTCGGCCGCGAACAGCAGATACGGCGTGCTCAGATGGTCGACGGGTTGCGCGATCCCCAGGTTGGTGTTGGTGACGGCCGTGACGAGGGTGTTGGTCGGATCGCGTCCGTTGTCGACAACATCCTCCAGCACCACGAAGCGGGCGAAGTGCGTGCGGCGATTGCGCGCGAAGGGGCTGTTCAGGCTGCCCGCCTCACTCGCGGGGGATTGGCGGGCCGTGGGCAGGCAGGCCAACGTCTCGCGCAGTGCCTGCACACACGCTTGGGGCGGGTGATCGCCCTGACTGAAGGTTTGCTGGCTAACAGGGGCCAGCACCGTGAGAAAGTAATGTCCGCCGTCGAAATTCGGCATGGTGCCCTTCCCTATTCGTTTTTCTTACGCCAAAAACCGGCTTAACGGCTCGTCCTCGTGCCGGCGGAGCCGGCCGGGAGAAGGTATCGCCGAGGATTCCGCCCGAGAGCGGGGTACGGCCGTCCTCGCGGCGTCAACTCTCCTGGAGGACCGCGCCGCCGGTCTGCTCCGCGGGCGTTTCGCTTCGACGCCCGGGCGCCTCGTGCCAGCGCTGCTCGATATGGGGCTGACGGTTGATGGCGGCCGCCTCAGTATCGTTGCTTGCAATGGGGGCGTATCCCGGTGCGCCCAGGGCGTTCTGTACCGCCGCCAGTGTCCGGTAATATTCGGCCGCGAACGCCTCGGCGTCGAGGCGAGCGTGTTGCTCGGCGAGGGCTTTGATCGCGCGGCGCACCCGCAGGGCACACTTGATGTCGCGCTGCGCCGATCCGGGCACGGCATTGTAGTAATAGGTCGTATCGATCTGATTGTGGACGATGTAGTCCTTGAAAGGCGTTATGGGAATGGAGTGCGGATATTTGCGGCTCGAATACCAGAAAAGATCGAGGCCATTGGGAATACCATCGGAGAAGGCATCGATGTATTGATCCCAGGTGCCGTTGAAATTGCTGCAGAAGAGCATGTAATCGTTTTTAAGCCTTTGCCCTCCTTGCCCCAGATCCGGCCATTGATCGCGCCGGATGACCACCCAGCGGGCAAAGTGGATAAGGGAAAGCCCCAGCAGACCTTTGAGATTGCTGGGCAGCACGCGCGCGAGGAAAAACAGGAAGCGGTTCACCCAGGTCCATCGCGGCGGCATGGGTGTGACCACGTTCATGGCATAGGCTTTGCCAGCAATATTCGACATAGAAGGCCTCCGCAGAGTGCCTGCTCACGGTCATCCTTGAGTGGCCGGACGCCGGTGCGTGGGGCGCCCCCGGCCGCCTGGCATGACACCGGGCAGGTAGTAGATTTTTTCGTTGTTCGGCAAGCCCTGATGGATCCTCCCACGGCCGTCCCAACGAAACGCCGGGCCAGGCGCAACGGACAGCTCAACACGGCGCCCCGCGCCGCGTACTTGCCAATCCGGCTTGCCCTCGGAGACCGTTCGAGACGGGTGACTGGCGTTTTCGCCCAAGGCAGTTCGATGGATGCCGATAAGGGAGGTTCGCTGCGATCCAGAAAACCTAATGAGCACGGCGGGGGGTTGCCACACCGGAGTCCGGATGCGATTCGGTCCGCATGAGAGATGGATCGGCACTTCGCTATACGCCCGCCCCGCGCGCCTCGGGCTTTAGATTAGGGGCAGCGGCGCGCAGCGGTAAAGAATTCGTTGTCAGGAATGCCAACTGCGTCGCTTTTTGGCCGTTCCATTGCGCCGACGCGGCTGGCGCGGCGTGCCTCGGATCACCTCTGGCGGCTGGTCTCGAATAGGCCCGCGTCGGCCATGTTGCAGGCGAGCTCGGCGAGGCCGAAGGGCATCCGCGAGCCGAGGATTTCCGGCAACCGATCCTCGTAGAAGACGTTGTCGAACTCCAGCAGTTCGTCCGCGAACCGCGGCCCGTCGGCCGCGAGAAAATGGCTTTCGAGCCCGTACATGAACGACGTCAGCTCGTCCCACGTCTCCTCGGCGAAGTGCTCGTGGGCGCTGGTGGCAATGGCGCGGCCGAGGCAAACCATCGTCAGCGCGAGCCAGTCGGGTCCGGCAGGTTCGGCGAGCAGCCGCTCGCGGGTTGCGGTGTAGGCGCGTTCGGCCTGCGTGCGGGTGGGCTCGTCGAGACCGAAGCGATCGGTGTGGCGTTCGAAGTCCGGCTCGGCGCGCAGAGCTTGGCGGCCGAACTCGATCGCGGCAGTCAGACGCTCACGCAACGGCGGGCTGCGAAGGCCTTTGCGAATGCCCTCCGCCCAGGCGGTCGGCGTCGGATGCCCTGGGCGGGCGTTGGATTCGGTGGGATTGTCGCCCTGCGCCGGTGCGTCAGTGGGCGTGCGCGGGGCTTCCAGCAACGCCGTCGTCCCGGGGGTGATCCCATCGAGGCGAGCCGCGCTGAGCTTGTCATGCAGCTTGATGCTTTGGAACGTCGCGATCAGACGCGGGTCAAAAATCATTTCCGCCGCGAGGCGAAGCGCTTGTGCATCGTCGCGGGTAATGCTCCGGCGTTTGCCGCGGGAGGCTTTGCCCATGATGTCTCGAACCTCGGGAAGCGGGTCCTGGCGGTGGATCGACGGCCGCTATTCTACAACAACCACGCGCCCTCGTCGGCAATCGGCACCCGACGTCTTTCGCCTTCTCGTGCGCCGTGGTCTGGCAGGCTGCTCACTGCGCGGATGACTCCGGCTCGTCAGGCGTCGTAGTCCACGACGACCTCATCGCTCAATGGGTAGCTCTGGCAGGTGAGCACGTAGCCCGCTGCGAGCTCGTCGCCCTGCAAGGCGTTGTTGGTGGCCATCTCCACCCCGCCCGCGATGACCCGGGCGCGGCAGGTGGCACAGACCCCACCCTTGCAGGCAAAGGGCAGATCGGCGCCGGAGCGCAGCCCGGCCTCGAGAATGGTGTCCGTGTTGCGCGCGAGGGTGAATTCGAGCCGCCGGCCGTCGGCGATGACGGTGACGCGGCTGACGGTGTGATCGGCCCGCGTCTCAGTGCGGCGCTGGCGGGATTGCCGCCTCGCCTCCCCCGGAGCGGTGAAGCGCTCGACGTGGATCCGCCCGGGGGGCAGGCCATGCGCGCGCACCACCGTGGAGACGGCGTGCATCATGGGCTCGGGGCCGCAGATGAAGCACTCGTCCACCGTCGCGATATCGAGCCAGCGCTCGCAGAGCTCGGCACACTTTTCCTGGGTGATTCGTCCGTGAAAAAGCTCGATTTCGGTGGGCTCGCGGCTGAGCACATGAACGAGGTTGAACCGCTCCATGTAGAGGTTCTTGAGATCCTCGAGCCGCTCACGAAAGAGCACGCTGGCACCGTCGCGATTGGCGTAAACGAGCGTGAAGCGGCTCGCGGGCTCCACGGCGAAAGCCGTCTCGATGAGAGAGAGCACCGGGGTGATGCCGCTGCCGGCGGCGAAAGCAAGATAGTGCTTGGCTTGACGGCAGTCGAGCGGCGTATGGAAATGGCCCCGCGGCGGTAGGACCTCCAGCGCTTGCCCCGAGTGCAGCTCATCGTTGGCGAAGTTCGAAAACACCCCTTGCGGCTGGCGCTTGACGGCGATGCGCAGCTCGTTGGCGGGGACGCCGGCGCAGATGGAGTAAGTGCGTGTGACTGGCTCGCCGCCGATCCGGGCGCGCAGCGCGATGTGCTGACCCGCGCGGTAGCGGAAGGTCTCGCGCAGTGGCTCCGGCACGGCGAAGGTGATAAGGACGGCCTCCCGCGTGAGCGGGCGCAGATCGGCGATGGTGAGCTCATGAAAGGTGGCCATCGGCATCCGGCCCGCGCCGCGCGGTGTGAGCGGCGGCTATGATGGGTACGCTCATCGTTGTCCGCTCGTCAAATGCATTTGAAGTAATCGAACGGCTCCAGACAGTCCGTGCACCGGTATAGCGCCTTGCAGGCGGTGGAGCCGAATTCGCTCAGGCGCCTGGTGTCCTTGCAACCGCAGCGCGGGCAGGCCGGTCGCGCCGGCCCGGCGGCGGTGGGCGCTGGCGGGGCGATGCCGTACGCCTGCAGCTTGTGCCGCCCATCGGGCGTGATCCAATCGCTGCTCCATGGCGGTGAGAGGCGCGTCTCGATACGGAAAGCCGTCACGCCGCGGCGGCGCAGCTGCGCTTCGATGGCCTGCTCGATGGCATGCGTGGCCGGGCAGCCCGAGTAGGTCGGGGTGATCACGATCACCCACTCGCCGGCGCTCCGGTGCACGTCGCGCAAAATGCCCAGATCGGCGATGCTCAGCACCGGAATCTCCGGGTCGGGAAGCGCTTCGAGCCATGTGCGTAGCTCGGCCGCCGCACGCTCAGGGAGGCGTTGCGTATCGTTACCAGTGCGCATCGGGATAGGCCCTCGGTAGGAACTGCATCTCCGCGAGGAGATAGCCGAGCTGCTCGGAATGCCGGCCTTGCTTGCCGCCCGCCTGCATCCAGCCGTCGGCCGGGCGTTGCAGTGTGGCGGCCGTCAGCGTGCGCGTGGTCTCTTCGTCCCAGCACCGGCGTAGGATGGCTGGATCCGCGGCTACCCCAGCCGCGCCCAGCGTGCGCTCGACCTCGTCCGTGGCGAAGAGCTCGCCGGTATACGGCCACAGCGAGTCGAGGGACGCCTGCAACCTGGCATGGCTCGCGTCGGTGCCGTCGCCGAGACGGATGATCCACTCGGCGCTGCGTCGGCGATGATAACCGGCTTCCTTGCAGGCCTTGGCCGCGATGCCCGCGAGGCGCGGATCGGCGCAGTCACTCAGCGCGGCGAGCAGCGGCTGGTGGAAGGCGTCGAACAGGTACTGCCGCATGAGGGTATCACCGTAATGGCCGTTCGGCTGTTCCACGAGCAGGGCATTGCGGAAGTCCAGGACGTCGCGGTGCCAGGCCAGTGCGTCGGCATCGCGGCCCGCGCCCTCCACCTCGCCGGCGTAGGTGAGCCAATGCTGTGCCTGGCCGAGTAGATCCAAGGCGATGTTGGCGCAGGCCATTTCTTCCTCGAGCGCCGGCGCGCGGCCGACCCAGGCCGTCAGACGCTGCCCCAGAATCAGCGCGTTGTCGCCAAGGCGCAGCAGGTACTCGAATAAGGCGTGCTCTTCCTTCATTGCCGGGCGCCTCAGGCCACGGGCTAGAGGTTGTCCACCTCGTCCGGGACCTCGTAGAAGGTTGGATGCCGGTAGATTTTGTCATCGCTCGGATCGAACAGGATGTCCTTGTCCTCGGGCGCGGTGGCAACGATGTCCGTGGAGCGCACGACCCAGATGCTCACGCCCTCGCTGCGGCGGGTATAGACGTCACGGGCATTGGTCAGCGCCATCGCCGCGTCGCAGGCGTGCAGGCTGCCCACGTGCTTGTGGGAAAGCCCGTGACGGCTGCGGATGAAGACCTCCCAAAGCGGCCAGTCCTTCACGGCAATGCCCCCTCGAGGTTTTAGCCTTGCGCCGGCGCGCCACGGTGAGAATGCTTCGCGGCGTAGGCGAGCGCCGCCTCGCGCACCCACTCGCCGTCCCGGTAGGCCCGGCGCCGCGTGTCGATGCGCTCCCTGTTGCAGGGGCCGTCGCCTTTGAGCACGCGGTGGAATTCGCTCCAGTCGATGGCGCCGAAAGCGTAATGACCGGTATGCGGGTCCCACCGCAGCATCGGATCGGGCAAGCTCAATTCCAGGTATTCGGCTTGCGGCACGCACTGGTCGACGAAGCGCTGGCGCAACTCATCGTTGGTGTGGCGCTTGATCTTCCAGCGCATGGACTGCTGCGTGTGCAGGGATTCGGCATCGGGCGGCCCGAACATCATCAGGGAGGGCCACCACCAGCGGTTCAGCGCATCCTGAGCCATGCGCTTTTGCGCGGTTGTGCCGCGGCACAGCGCGAGCATGATCTCGTAGCCCTGGCGCTGGTGAAAGCTCTCCTCCTTGCAGATGCGCACCATCGCGCGCGCGTAAGGTCCGTAGGAGCAGCGGCACAGCGGAATCTGATTGATCAGCGCCGCACCGTCCACCAACCAGCCAATCGCCCCGACGTCGGCCCACGTGAGCGTGGGATAATTGAAAATGCTCGAATACTTGGCTCGTCCGGCATGCAGCGCCTCCAGAAGCGACTCGCGGGAAGTGCCGAGCGTCTCGGTGGCGCTGTAGAGGTAGAGACCATGACCCGCTTCGTCCTGCACCTTGGCCAGCAGGATGAGTTTGCGGCGGAAGCTCGGGGCGCGAGTGAGCCAATTGCCCTCCGGCAGCATGCCGACGATCTCGGAATGCGCATGTTGGGAAATCTGCCGCACGAGGGTCTGGCGGTAAGCCTCCGGCATCCAGTCCTTGGGCTCGATTTTGATATCGGCGTCGATCTTGTCCTGAAAGGCACGTTCCCTCTGCGCAAGCGAGGGCGCGCCGCGGCGGGATTCGATCTCGGTGTCGGCTCGCTGGCGGGGCATCGCAACCCTCCCGGTCGTGGACGAAGGGAGCCGCAAGCCGCGGGACTGGGCCTTCGGAAGGCTAATTAAATGATACAGCCAGCAAGGGACAAGTCAATAATATGTGTCATTAAGGTCGGTGACAGAGGGGCGGCCTGCCCGGGCGCGTCTCGGATCAGATCAAGCCGCCGAAGCGTTGGTAGAAGTAATGCGCCGGCTCCGGCAGCGGCCCTTCCGCGGTCTGCAGAATCCGTGCGAGATGCTGCTCCGCGAGCCGATACGTCAGCCGGTAGATATTGCGGGCGAGCAGGCGCGCGGCCGCCCCGTTCCAATCCGAGGGCAATACCGCATCGGGTAGCTGCGGGTCGCGCAACAGCAGGCGGCGTACGTGATGAATGAGCAGGGTGCGCACCAAAAAGCATTGCTGCGGGTCGAGGTGTCTGCCATTCCTGAGCGCCCGCCAGACCGGCCGGAAGCACTCCAGGAAATGCTGGTAGTCGTGGGCGAGCTGCTCCAGGTCCCAGCAGGCCCGCACCAGGCGAGTGATCGGCCGCGAGGTGGAGAGCCCCTCGTGGCGGGCTTTCATCACGATCAGCTCGCTCTGCACGTCGAGCTCTTGAAGCGTGGCGATGAACGCCTCCCGGGGCGGGCTGGGATGTGCCAGGACTCCCGGGGCGATGTTGCCGAACCCGAGCTGCGCCAGCTCCCGGCGCAGCGCGTCACGTGTGCCGTTCGGCAGCAATGAGGTCAAAACCAGCGTCCACTCCCCGGTCCAGTCCTGATGCGGTTCGGCATAAACGCGGTGGTAGGCCTTCTCGAAGCTGCGCCAGCCGGACGGGGTGAGGCTGTAATAGCTGCGCCGGCCGATTTGCTCGGCGCTGAGCCAGCCCTCCTTGCTCAGGCGAAAGACCGAGGTGCGCACCAGGCGCTGGTTGAGTCCGAGCGGCTCGAGCAGCTCGATCAGACTGCCGAGCCAGACCGTGCCCCCGCGTGGCGCGATGGCATCGCCATAGACCGTGATGATTAAAGAGCCGGCGCGGATGGGACGGCGCGCGCGGAATTCTTCGATCAGCCTTTCAACGCTGCGGATCTTCGCCATGGCTCGCTCAAGGGGACGCCGGTGGAGCGCCTTTCGGCTACGGAACGTGGGGATCGAACCTCACGAGGTCGCGCAAGTGCGCGATATTATACGGAATATTGCCCCTTGAGGTCTCCCGATCACAGCGGCTACCCCGGCAGGGCGCAACGTGGCCGCCCTTGCCAGGATCTCCGGGCCCGGGCCGGAGCGCGGCGAGGCGAGGCGATCAACACGAATCGGGGTCAAAACGCGGCTTCAGATCCTGCCACACCCGCACGTAGTCGCGCTGACGCAGAGGCGTGCGAAGCGCCTGCGCCGTGGCGCGGAAGGGGTGACGGCTCTCGAACATGAAGGCGAGCGTATCGCTTAGCTGGACGGGTTGCAGCGCGGCCTGCGCGGCGGCCTCGAAGGTCTCGGCATCCGGGCCGTGCGGGGTCAGGCAATTGTGAAGGCTCGCGCCGCCCGGCTGGAAGCCCTGTGCCTTGGCATCATAAACACCCCGTATCAGGCCCATGAACTCGTTCATGACATTGCGGTGGAAATACGGTGGGCGAAAGGTGTCCTCCGCGACCAGCCAGCGGGGCGGAAAGATGACGAAATCGACGTCGGCGGTGCCCGCCACGGTGCTCGGTGAGGTCAGTACCGTGAAGATAGACGGGTCGGGGTGATCGAAGCTGACCGTGTTGATGGTGTTGAAGCGCGCGAGCGGATACTTGTACGGGGCGTAATTACCGTGCCAGGCGACCACATCGAGCGGTGAGTGATCGAGGGTGCACGCCCAGAGGTGGCCCTGGAACTTGGCGAGCAGCGTGAACTCGCCCGAGCGCTGCTCATAGGCGGCGACCGGAGTGAGAAAGTCCCGCGCGGCCGCCAGGCCATTGGCTCCGATCGGCCCGCGCTCGGGCAGGCGGAAGAACGCGCCGAAATTCTCGCAGACGTATCCGCGCGCCGCGCTCGTGCCGGGGGCGAGGCGCACCTGGAACTTCACCCCGCGCGGAATGACCAGGATCTCTCCAGGGGCGCCGGTGAGGCGTCCCATCTCCGTGTGTAAAAGCAGCTCGCCGGACTGCGGGACGATGAGCAGCTCGCCGTCGGCGTCGTAGAAAAACGTATCCGTCATGTCGCGATTGCAAGCGTAGAGATGAACGCCGCAGCCGGCCTGCGCGACAATGTCGCCGGCCAGGCAGTAGGTAAGCAGACCGTCAAGGAATTGCGTCGGGCTTGTCGGCATCGGCAGTGGATTCCAGCGCATCGCATTGGGGTCGGCCGGCTCGTCGCTCCCCGGAGGCTGCAGCCCGGCGTTGCCGATGCGCCGGTACTCCGACTGCACCACCGAGGGCTGGATCCGATAAAGCCAGCTGCGTCGGTTCGCCGCGCGCGGGGCGGTAAAGGCGGTGCCGCTGAGCTGTTCCGCGTAGAGTCCATACGGCGGGCGCTGAGGCGAATTGCGCCCGATCGGCAGGGCGCCGGTCAGCGCCTCGGTCTCGAACTCGTTGTGAAAGCCGCTGAGGTATTCAAGCGCACGCTCCGATGTGGGCATGTTCGCGACCCTCCCCGCTCGTCCGGTCCCATTATCGCAG
>NZ_JBXWZQ010000003.1:0-78797 GCF_059432795.1 Nitrococcus sp.
AAATAGAATTGGTCCCTCCGAATCAACGAAGGTTGTACAACCTGTTCATGAATACACACTGGGGCTTCTACTTGGACCCTCGCTATTTTGGGATGTCTCAGTTCCGCGGCCATACACGGATTCCAGCAACCCGCTACACCACACCAGAGGAGCAACAGAATGCCGTGAACAAGATTGTCAATGTAATTCTAGGTGCACTTCCAGACCTTCAACGTTCTAATTTGGCATCTTTTGAATGGTCTGTCAATGAAATTACAGACAACGTCCTGCTGCATTCGAATTCCACCATTGGTGGATTAGTTCAAGTTTCTACTTTTGAGAGAAACACCAAAAGCGTACAATTTGTTGTTTCTGATGCTGGAATTGGGATCCCTACAACACTTAAGCAAGGTCGGCCGAATATTAAATCGGATACAGAAGCATTGGATCAAGCGATTAGGGAAGGGGTCACGCGCGATACGAATATTGGCCAAGGGAATGGGCTCTTTGGAACATATCGTGTGTGCAGCCAGTCAAGCGGTTACTTTCAAGTTGACTCAGGACATGCAAGACTTGAATACAGTCCCAAAAAGGGGCTTTCAATATCCAACAAGAATATACCGTATTCTGGAACCTTAGTAGTGGCGACGATTGACTTTTCTGACCCCAGCCTGCTTGAGGATGCATTGACATTTGGAGGAGTGCGTTACCATCCTACTGATTACGTGGAAACGCAATACGAAGGATATGATGGTGAGCCAATACGGTTTTGCCTTTCTCAAGAATGTCTCGCTTTCGGGAGTCGTGTATCCGGGCGACCGGTTCGCCAAAAAATTCACAACATCATCAACATATCCGGAGCTGCGAAAGTCATTGTTGACTTCGAAGGCGTTCCCGTAGTCTCGAGCAGTTTCGCGGATGAGGCTTTTGGAAAACTATTCCTTCAACTCGGACCTGTGCAGTTTATGCAGCGCGTGACGCTAGAGAATATGATCGATACTGTCGAATTGCTAGTTAACAAGGCAATCGCTCAACGGATGCAACGCGGTTCAGCGGATTTTGACACATAGCAACGCAATCTACATTAGGTCTGGCGCGCGTGCTTGCGAATCACACCTGAATTCAGGAGCGGAAATCACGGGGAGAAATCCACGCCTATGTGCTGATGACCAACCACGTCCATCTCTTGCTAACCCCGCATACGGAGGACGGGATGCAGCAGCAGTGGGGTCAGGTCTTGTAATCAAGCAAAACTAGCGGATACGCGGTTGCAAGGCTTGACCCCATTGACTCGTGCATAGCTCCGGCCTATGAGATCGTTCTGTAAGGAGATCCGCCTGCGTGTATTGGTGGTGCCGTGGGAAGTGGCCCAAGAGCAGTGCCATAGAAAGGTCCAGCCTTCCAAGGAATGTTTCATGCGCAGCCAATACCCCGTGCGGAATGATCGCATTACTGCACGACAGCATGATATGCTTATACTCCGCTCATCGACTGAGTTCTGCTGAGCGGAAGAACCGCACGGGATGCGGTCGGAGGAACAGACTGCACACCCGGTACAGGGGCGCTGCCAGAAGAATGCCGCATAGAGCGCGCGGGTGAAGGAGGAAGGCGTATGACTTCGGCAGTAAAGACGGTCGGCCGGAGCGGGCAAATCTCGCTAGGCAAGGAGTACGCAGGCCGCCAGGTGATCGTTGAGGAGACGGCGCCGGGTGTATGGGTGATCAAGGCAGGAACGTTCGTGCCTGACAGTGAGCGCTGGCTGCATGAGTCGCCCGTACGCGAGAGCCTGGATCGTGCGATTGCCGCAACGAGCACCACCGCCCCCGCCGATCGGCTCGATGAGCTCAAGGAACGAGTCGACGATGGCAACGGGGATACCGCTTGACCTGAACAACCCCGAGTTTCAGGACCTCTTCTTCTCTCTCGAGAAGCCGCAACAGCTCGCGGTGCTCAAGACCTTCCAGAAGCTGCGGCAAATGACTTGGGAAAAGGTCTATACCGACTCGGGCTTGAACTGGGAGGCGATCCTCTCCAAGACGGACCCGAGGGGTGGCCGTCTCTACTCCTTTCGCATCGGCAAGGGCTTTCGAGGCGTAGCCTATCGTGATGACGCATGGCTACGTGTGCTTGGCGTCTATCCCGACCACGACAGCGCCTACCGGTAGCTCGGGCAACGGGAACGCCAGCCCCGGCATCGGCGCCCACCGAGCCCAGGTTCCGAGAAATTCCCCGGTCAGGAGCGATACCGCGTCCGTCAGGGCGCTTGCCCTGGCTGCCCAACCGTGTATACATTGCCTTTATACATCGTGAAGCCGCGTAGGATGTACAGATGGTCCGTACCCAGATTTACCTCACCGAAGCCGAGCAGCAGGCGCTGCGGGCGCTCTCGCGCCGCACCGGCCGCACGCAAAGCGAGCTGATTCGTGAGGCCGTGGACCGGCTCATTGCGCAGTCAGAAAAAACGGATCGTCTCGCTGCGCTCAGGCAGGCGCGCGGCATGTGGCAGGGCCGGGAAGACCTGCCGGATTTTGCGACACTCCGCCGCGAGCTCGACCGCTCGGCATCGGGACCAGAATAATGCCGAAGCGGCTGTTGTTCGATACGGATGTACTCATTGATTATCTGCGCGGAGTTCCGGAAACCGTCGCCTATCTTGAGAGCCGGCAGGAGATGTTGCTCGTGTCGGCCATTACAGTGGCGGAGCTATACGCCGGCGTGCGCGAGGGCCAGGAACGGACGGCTCTTGGCGCGTTCGTAGGAGCGTTCGAGGTGCTGTCGCTGGATCAGGCGATCGCGGAGAAGGGCGGCCTCCTGCGCCGGGACTATGGCAAAAGCCATGGTACAGGATTGGCCGATGCGCTGATCGCGGCCACTGCCGAGCTCCAGCGGGCAACACTGGTGACGCGGAACCACAAACACTTCCCGATGTTGAAGCACGTGCAGGTGCCGTACGACGGTTAACCGCTGGCGCGGCTAAACTATTCTTCCGCAGGCGTCGCCTGAGCTTGCAGCATCAGCAGCACAACAGGCTTCATGAGCGCCACGGCAAAGTCATGATACGAGGTCTTGCAAAACAACACCGCCACCGTCTGCTATGCCCGATCGCGCTTGAGGTGCTCCGCCAGCCAAGTCTTGATCAAGGACTGGTAGGGTACATCCCGCGCCTGTGCGCCTCGATCTTGATGCTCTCCAGCAGGCTCACCGGCAATCGAAGCGAGATTGTCTTGGTCGTGGGTTTGAGGTTGGGAAAGCGTGCCGGTTCCGCGCGGCTCCAGTCCACATAGTCGGTAGAGTCGTGGCTCTCCCAGAAAGCTCGCTCGTCCGCCTCACTCTTGAACTCAGGGGGCGTTCTGCCCTGCTTGCTCATAAACTGCCTTCTCTCTGCGATGCATGTCCCGGGCGGAGATCACGCGGATCAGGGTCCCAGCAGAGCGCAGCGTAAAGGTAATGTGCAGCAACCGGCCTGTATCGGTCGCACCCAGTGCATGATAGCGCGGCTCCTGCTGACTGTGCTTCCGATCGGGCACAAGGAGCAGGGGGTGATTGAAGAAAACCTGTTCCGCCTCTGAATGCACGACGCCATGCTTGCCAGCGCTCTTGCGGGCGTTGCCCTGCTCCCATTGGGAGCCCGTAACCCGGGGCCCAGTCAATCATGAATTGTATATTGCTCACATATACAACTAATGGAAGCCATGAGATATGCGAAGTGAGGATGGCAGCTCTTGCAACGACGGACGCGAGCGGGCGGCGGGCGGCAACGGTTGCAGCCGTCGACCGCTTTAGCCGCTAGCGCGGTTAAACTATCCTCCGCGGACGCCGTCCGCTGCGGCGTCGGCAGGGCTTCGACGTTGGGCGACACAAACGGCTCTGTGATGATAGAGCCCCGAGAACGAACAGAAACTATTCATGATCACCGGCGAGCTCAAATCCAAGGTCGACCGTATCTGGGACACGATGTGGTCGGGCGGCATTTCCAACCCGCTTTCCGTCATCGAGCAGCTCACCTACCTGCTCTTCATCAAGCGGCTCGACGAGCTGCACACGCTGCGCGAGCGCAAGGCGGCCCGGACCGGGAAGCCCATCGAGGAGCCGATCTTCGCGGCCGACGAGGAGCACCTGCGCTGGTCGCGCTTCAAGGAGCGCGCGCCGGAGCAGATGTTCGCGACGGTGCGCGACGAGGTGTTCCCGTTCATCAAGGGTCTCGGTCGCAACGGCGGCGACGAGGCGGAGGGCGACTCGACCTACAGCCACCACATGAAGGACGCGCTGTTCATGATGCCCACGCCGCGCGTGCTGGCCAACGTGGTGGACCAGCTCGACGCCATCGACATGGCCGACAGCGACACCAAGGGCGACCTCTACGAATACATGCTCGGCAAGATCGCCAGCGCCGGGCAGAACGGCCAGTTCCGCACCCCGCGCCACATCATCAAGCTGATGGTGGAGATGACCGCGCCGACGCCCAAGGACGTGATCTGCGACCCGGCCTGCGGCACGGCGGGCTTTCTGATTGCCGCCTCCGAATACCTGCGCGCGCACCACTCCGATGCCATCTACAAGAACGAGGCCTCGCGCCGCCGCTTCAACGAGAGCACCTTCCACGGCTTCGACTTCGATTCCACCATGCTGCGCATCGGCAGCATGAACATGCTGCTGCACGGCGTGGAGAACCCCGATATCCGCTATCGGGATTCGCTGGCCGAGGGCGCCTCGGACAATGGCGGCGACGACGCAGAGAAATACTCCCTCATCCTCGCCAACCCGCCCTTTGCGGGCAGCCTGGACTACGAGACCACCGCCAGGGACCTGCAGCAGATCGTCAAAACCAAGAAGACCGAGCTGCTGTTCCCCGCGCTGTTCCTGCGCCTGCTCCAGACCGGCGGGCGGGCGGCGGTGATCGTGCCGGACGGCGTGCTGTTCGGATCGAGCAAGGCACACAAGGCACTGCGCAGAATCCTGGTCGAGGACCAGAAGCTCGACGTCATCGTCTCCATGCCCTCGGGTGTGTTCAAACCCTACGCCGGCGTCTCCACCGCCATCCTGCTGTTCACCAAGACCCGCTCCGGCGGCACCGATCATGTCTGGTTCTATGACATGCGCGCCGACGGCTTCTCGCTGGACGACAAGCGCACCCCCCAGCCCGACAGGAGCGACCTGCCCGACATCCTCGCCCGCTGGCGCGATTATCGCTCAGGCGGCAAAGCCGAGGCGGAGCGCCGGCGCACCGAGCCGAGCTTCCTGGTGCCGAGAGACGAGATCGCGGGCAACGACTACGACCTTTCCATCAATCGCTACAAGGAGGTCGAATACGAAGCGGTGGAGCACGATCCGCCACAGGAGATTCTGGCGCGGCTGGCGAAATTGGAGGCGGAGATTGCGGAGGGGCGGAAGGAGCTAGAAGGGTTGTTGGGATGAGTGGATGGAAAAGAACACCCCTCGAAGGAATCTTTGAGATTGCTCGCGGCGGATCCCCGAGACCGATCCAAAATTTCCTCACGGATGATCCCGATGGACTTAACTGGATAATGATTGGAGATGCCGTAGGTGGCTCGAAATATATTTCAACGACTAAGAATCGAATCCGTCGCGACGGTCTTAAAAAGTCCCGAATGGTGCATGAAGGCGACTTTCTGCTGACAAACTCGATGAGCTTCGGGCGACCTTATATTCTCAAGACATCGGGCTGCATTCACGACGGTTGGCTCGTCCTCAGCCCTAAAGATCACAATGTGTATCCTGATTTCTTTTACTATCTTCTCGGTTCCGACCTTCTCTATCGAGAGTTCACAAAGCGGGCGGCCGGTGCGGTCGTAAAGAATCTCAACACGAATCTCGTCAAGAGCCTTGAAGTGCCCCTCCCGCCACTGCCCGAGCAGAAGCGGATCGCGGGGATTCTGGATGCGGCGGACGCGTTGCGGGCCAAGCGCCGCGACTCCCTCGCCCAGCTCGACGCCCTGCTGCAATCCATCTTCCTTGATATGTTCGGCGATCCTGTTACCAATTCTATTGGCTTCCCTAAACAAAAACTAATGAAAGCCTTTCGGTTCACCACTGGAAAACTGGACTCCAATGCAGGAGTTAAAGGTGGAAAGTATCCATTCTTCACTTGTGCTCGGGAAACATTTGCTATCGACAGCTATGCCTTCGATTGTGAAGCACTTTTTCTTGCGGGAAATAATGCTAACGCTGACTACTCTGTTAAACATTACAGAGGAAAGTTTAACGCTTATCAACGGACCTATGTGATTACGGTCGATGAGGAAACCTTCACGTACCCATATGCACAAGTGGCACTTGAATACATGCTAGGCGATCTGAAACGTTTCTCGAAGGGGACAAATACGAAATACCTAACGATGAGTATTCTGAATCGGATGCCAATCCTCGTTCCACCTATTAGCATGCAACGCCGCTTCGCCACCATCGTCGAATCCGTCGAGCAACAAAAAGCTCGCCTGCACGCCCACCTGGCCGAGCTGGACGCCCTCTTCGCCTCCCTCCAGTCCCGCGCCTTCAACGGGGAGCTGTAACGCCTGTTTTCGACGTCATCCTGCACAGGCGCCAAGCGCAGTTGCAGGGTCCATCACCGCTGCATGCTGCGACTGCGCGCAGCATGACCGAACAGCCGTGTCATCCTGCGCAAGCCGAAGGCGCCGTCGCAGGATCCACGACAAGCAGCCAGCATGATGAGCAAGACAGCCTACGTCTATATCCTGGCAAGCAAGAAAAACGGCACCCTTTACACAGGCGTCACGACTGACCTTCAGCGTCGTGTATACGAACACAAGAAACACTTGGTTGAAGGCTTTACCCGCAAGTACAACGTCACCCGGCTGGTCTGGTTTCAACAGGGCGATGACATTACGGAAGCCATCAGCGTCGAAAAGAAGATCAAGAATCGTCCCAGGAAATGGAAAGTTGCGTTGATCGAAAAGACCAACCCTGGCTGGGCGGATCTCGCGGCTGACTGGGTGGAATAGATTCTGCAGCTGCGTGCAGAATAAAAGTTGGTTTGCATCACCCTGCACAAGCGCCACCAGGCGCAGTTGCAGGATCCATTACCCCTGGATGCTGCGACTGCGCGCAGCATGACGGCCTTCGGTGGCTCCTACTTGCGTGTGTGCCAGAGTTTTGGATTCCAGGCCTGGTGTAATACGGCAATAATACTGACAAATTCCGGCCGTGGAATGTAGAGAACGCCTTAGGGAAACTTGTCCAATATGGCGCGGCGAACTTCCCCGCGTATTCTTCCAAACATCATGGGGTTGTCGCCGAGCAAGACCTCCACCTTGCCAAGCTCAGCCATGAACGAATCACCAAGGCCTGGCTGCTGTTGCTCGTTTCACCTCAGACCACGATACGCCTTCCGTGGGATTGGTCTCGAACTCGGCTACTCGACGATCCAGCTCCTCAGCTTGCCAGGGCTGTAATTTCACCTCCGGTGCATCGCGAGCAACGCTGTCCCAGATTGCCTCGACAATCCGTATGCGTTCTTCCACCGGCAGCGCGAAGATGGATTCGAGATTGATTGCACTCATGACTCGATAATATCTTCTCCCGGCTTTGAAAACGAATAGGCAATGCCCTGCGCGCCCACCTGGCCGAAGCTGGACGCTTTCTTCGCCTCCCTCCAGTCCCGGGCCTTCAACGGGGGAACTGTAACGGGGCCGCTTGTTGTTCATGAACGCGTTTTTTTGTGAACAACAGGCGGGTTTGTGCATCATGGGTGAGCAACAATGCGGCTTGTTGCTCATATTTCTCGTTTCATGAGCATCAACGGCCGGGGCAGCCACCTATGGGGCGAAGGGGGTAGCGATCATGGGCAATTTCGGCTTTCTGCCGCAACCCTTTGCCGCCATTGCGGCGGGGGCGAGAAAGGCGGAAAGCCACATCATGGGCGATCCGCGTGCCGCCTGTTTCCACGCCCGCTTCACGCTGGAAGCCATCGTCCACTGGCTCTACCGGCATGACGCCTTCCTGCGGCTGCCTTACGACCAGGGCCTCGGGGCGCTGCTGCACGAGCCCACGTTCCAGAACCTGTTGCCGCAGGCGGTATTTCAGAAGGCGCGGGTCGTCCAGAAAGTGGGCAACCAGGCGGTGCACAGCCGGCGCGCCGTGCGCCGGGACGACGCGCTGCAGGTGGTGAAGGAGCTGCACCATATCTGCTACTGGCTGGTGCGCACGTACACGCCCGATGCCTCGCGGCAAGGTGCGGCCTGGCAGGATGCGCGCGTGCCGCCCGCCCCGGCGAGCGCCGCGGTGGTGCCGCGCCGTGAGCTGGAGGCGCTGGAGCAGCAACTGGCCGAGCACAATGCCGAGGCGCTCAAGCGCCAGCAGGAGCGCGATGCGCTCGACGCCGAGTTGCAGTCTTTGCGGGAACAGCTTGCCGAGATCCGCGCCGCCGCCGAACAAGAGCCGGACCCCCACGACTACTCCGAGGCCGAGACCCGCCATTATCTGATCGATATCGATCTGCATCGCGCCGGCTGGCCGCTTGACCAGCCCCGCGACCGCGAATACGAGGTCACCGGCATGCCCAACAACCGGGGCGTCGGCTACGTCGACTACGTACTGTGGGGCGACGACGGCAAGCCGCTGGCCGTGGTGGAGGCGAAGAGGACCACCGCCGATCCGACGCTGGGCCGGCAGCAGGCCAAGCTCTACGCCGACTGTCTTGAGGCGATGCACGGCCAGCGGCCGGTGATCCTGTACAGCAACGGCTACGCCTCCTGGCTGTGGGACGATGTGAGCTATCCGCCGCGCCGGCTAGCGGGCTTCTATAAAAAGGACGAGCTGGCGCGCCTGATTCGGCGCCGCGGCCAGCGTCGGAACCTGGATGTCGCCCAGGTGAAAGACGCCATCGTGGAGCGCTATTACCAGAAGCGCGCCGTCGGCAGCATCTTCGCGCAGTTCACGTCCGCCCGCCGCAAGGCCCTGCTGGTGATGGCCACCGGCACCGGTAAGACCCGCACCGCCATCGCCCTGGTGGATGTGCTGCAGCGGGCGGGCTGGGTGAAGCGCGCCCTGTTCCTCGCCGACCGCGTCTCGCTGGTGAACCAGGCGTGCAATGCCTTCAAGATGCATCTGCCGGAAGCCAGCCCGGTGAATCTGGTCACCGAGAAGGACACCGAAGGCCGCGTCTACGTCTGCACCTACCCGACCATGATGGGGCTCATCGACGAGACCGACGGCGGCGCGGCCCGCTTCGGCGTCGGCCTCTTCGATCTCGTCATCATCGTCGAGGCGCACCGCTCGGTGTATCAGAAATACGGCGCGATCTTCCGCTACTTCGATGCCCTGCTCGTGGGCCTGACGGCGACGCCGCGCGAGGAGGTGGACCGGAACACCTACGAGCTCTTCGAGCTGGAGCTGGGGGTGCCCACCGACGCCTACGAGCTGTCGGAAGCGGTGGCCGACGGCTTTCTCGTGCCACCGCGCGTGCAGCAGGTGGATCTGCGCTTCCCCCGCGAGGGCATCGACTACGACTCGCTGAGCGATGAGGAAAAGGCGCAGTGGGAGAGCCTCGACTGGGGCGACGACGTGGAGCCGGGCAGGCTGCCCGATCGGGTCAACGCCGCCGCCGTCAACAACTGGCTGTTCAACCGGGACACGGTGGACAAGGTGCTCCAGCATCTCATGGAGTACGGCCACAAGGTGGCCGGCGGCGACCGGCTGGCCAAGACGATCATCTTTGCCCGCAACCACGACCACGCGACATTCATCGAGCAGCGGTTCAATCACCACTACCCACGCCACGCCGGGCACTTCGCCCGCGTCATCGACAACCACGCGAAGTACCCGCAGAGCCTGATCGACGACTTCTCGCAAAAGGACAAAGCCCCGCACATCGCGATCTCGGTGGACATGCTCGACACCGGCATCGATGTGCCGGAGGTGGCGAACCTGGTGTTCTTCAAGCCCGTCTACTCGAAGATCAAGTTCTGGCAGATGCTCGGACGCGGCACGCGCCTGTGCCCGGATCTGTTCGGGCCGGATGAGGACAAACGCGATTTTCGGGTGTTCGATTTCTGCTTCAATTTCGACTTCTTCCGCGAGAACCCCGAGGGGATCGACGCCGGCGACAGCGCCCCGCTCGGCACCCGGCTGTTCCGCGCCCGCGTGCAGTTGCTCGGCCACCTCCAGACGAGCCCCGAGCTGGACCCGGACGCCGCGTTCCGGTGCACGCTCGCCGATGGACTGCACGGCGAGGTGGCAGCGATGAACCGGAACAACTTCATCGTGCGCATGCACCTGGAGGCGGTGGAGCGCTTCCAGCAACGCGACGCCTGGGACGGACTCGCCGAGGCCGACCGCGCGACCCTGCAGCGCGAGGTCGCCGGCCTGCCCTCGGAGATCGAGACCGACGACATCGAATCCCGCCTGTTCGACCTGACCTTGCTGCGCATGCAGCTGGCCCGGGCCGAGGGCGATGACGGCGCCTTCGAGCGTCACCGCCAGCGGGTGGTGGAGATCGCGATGCTGCTGGAGGAGAAGACGGCGATTCCCGCCGTGGCCGCCCAGCTCGAATACCTCGCCGGCGTGCAGGAGACCGCCTTCTGGGAAGACATCGGCCTCGCCGGCCTGGAGGAGCTGCGCCTGCGCCTGCGCGGCCTGGTGCCGTTCCTCGACCGGAAGACGCGCAAAGTCGTCTACACCGACTTCAAGGACGAGGTTCTGGGCGTGCGCGACGATCCGGCGGTTCCGATCCCGAGAATGACCGGCGCGCAGTACGAGAAGAAGGTCAAGGACTACCTCGGCAGCCATCTGGACCACATCGTCATACATCGCCTGCGCACCAACCAGCCACTCACCGAGACCGACCTGCAGGGGCTCGAGAAGATGCTGACCGAAATCGGCGAGGACGATGGCAAGACACTCCTCTCCGGTCTGCTGGCCCGAAGCGGGGCACCCTCGCTTGCACACTTCGTGCGGAGTCTGGTCGGCATGGATCGCGCCGCCGCGCAGGCTGCATTCTCAGCGTTTCTCAACGACCGCAGCCTCACTGCCCAGCAAATCCGCTTCATCGAGATGGTGATAGACCAGCTCACGGCACGGGGTGTGATGGAGGCGTCCACCCTTTACGAACCCCCGTTCAGCAACCTGCACGCCGGCGGGCCGGATGCGCTGTTCGCCGGGAAGGAAAATGTGATTGAAGGGATCTTCGAGCAACTTGATGCGATTCATTCACGGTTGGTTGCTCAGGCACGATGAGAGCCGGCGGAGTTGCACTGCCGCTCCGCGTCGAGCTGGTTGGCCATCATGGGCACTGCCCACGCGGCGCTGCCCGCGCAAGGGCAGCCCAAAGACGCAGACCGCCTGAATTCGCCGCAGCGGGCCTACGCCGTCCTCGCGCCGCCGGCCACATACCCAGGCACCCCGGTGACAATCACCACCCCTGCAACCGCGGAGTCGTCGTGTAATGCCCTTGATATGCCGGCAGATATCCTCGATCGTAGATATTGGCTGGTCGGCGCACGGAGGATCAGTGGAATGAACCAGGGCAGTGATAAAGAACGGAAGGCCCGCGTGATGGAGGCGCTTATCAGGCGCGTGCGAAAGGACGGTGCCAGCGATACGGTGCAGCAGCTGGAGGAGTTCACGCGGCGCTATTTTTCAGGGGTGGCGCCGGAAGACATCGCCGTGCGCCAAGCCGCCGACCTTCACGGCATCGTGCGCTCTCACCGCGGTCTCGGGAGCACGCGCCAGCCGGGCAAGCCCGTCATCGAAGTGTTTAACCCCGGCCCGGAGCCGCACGAATGGGAATCGAGTCACACGATTCTCCAAATCGTCATGGACGATATGCCCTTTTTGGTCGACTCCGTGTCCATGGCGCTCAACGGCCTCGGACTCACTATCCACCTCATCATCCATCCCGCGCTGACGGTGCAGCGCGATTCCCGGGGGCGAACGCAGCGCCTGTGCGCGCCTGACGAGCACAAAGGCACGTGCAACGAGGCGTGGATGCACTTCGAGATCGACCGGCAGACCGAGCCGGAGTGTCTGCAGGAGATCCATCATGCCGCGACCGCCGTGCTGGAGGACGTACGGGTAGCGGTCGAAGACTGGCAGCCCATGCGGGAACAGGTCGGTCAGGTGATGCGCGCGCTGCGTCGCAGCCGCCCGCCGGTGGAGCAAGAGGACCTGGCTGAGGTCTTGGAGTTTCTGCGCTGGATACGCGACGACCATTTCACCTTTCTCGGCTATCGCCGGTACGATCTGCGCCGCCGCCCCACGGGGGACGAATTGCGAGCCGTTGCGGACTCCGGCTTGGGGCTGCTGCGACAGACAAACGGCCGTCACGTCTCCACCAGTTTCTCGCTTCTTCCCGAAGACGTGCGCAGTCGCGCTCGCGACCCCGAACCGCTGATACTGACCAAATCGAATACCCGTTCCACCGTCCATCGGCCGGGCTATCTGGACTACCTGGGCATCAAGCGCTATAACCGCGAAGGCGAGGTGATCGGCGAGCACCGCTTCCTCGGCCTGTTCACTTCATCCGCTTACAACCGCAGTCCCCGCGCGATTCCGCTGCTGCGGCGCAAGGTCGCCCAGCTCTTGGAGCTTGCCGATCTGCGCCCTAACAGTCACGCGGGCAAGGCGCTCGCCAATATTCTCGAGACGCACCCGCGCGATGAGCTCTTTCAGGCCTCCCTCGATGAGCTCTACGACATTTCGCTCGGCATTCTGCATCTGCAAGAACGCCAGCGGGTTCGGCTGTTCGTGCGCTACGATACCTATCGTCGATTCATCTCCTGCCTGGTGTTCGCGCCACGGGAGCGCTACAACACCGAGATTCGTGAGCGCATGCAGGCGATTCTTCAGGACGCCTTCGGTGGCTCACAAACCGAGTTCTCGGTGCAGCTCTCGGAGTCCATGCTGGCGCGCATCCACTTCATCGTACGCCTTACGCAACCCGGTCATCCCGCTTACGACCATGGCGCGCTGGAACAGCAGCTGACCGACACCATGCGCTCTTGGTGCGACGATCTGGCCGAGGCGCTGCGTGAGCATTACGGCGAGGAGACCGGCAACCGGCTGCTCGGACGCTACGGCAAGGGCTTCAACGCGGCCTATCGGGAGGACACTGAACCCCCCGCCGCCGTCCAGGACATCGAGCGGTTGGAGAGACTGCACCAAGCCGGCGACCTCGCGATCAATCTCTACCGCCCGGCGGAGGCCAAGGAGGGCTTGCTGCGCTTCAAGCTCTACAATACCGAGCGCCCGATCATCCTCTCCGATGCGCTGCCGCTGCTCGAGAACATGGACGTACGGGTGATCGATGAGCGTCCATATGCCGTGCAGCGCGCCGGCGGCCTTACCTGCTGGATCAATGACTTCGGGCTGTGCTACGCGGGGGTGGGGCAGCTGGAGGCGGAGCGTATTCGCGATATCTTCCAGGACGCCTTTGCCGCGGTCTGGCGCGACCAGGCCGAAAATGACGGCTTCAATCGCCTGGTGCTCACCGCGGGGCTTGCGTGGCGCGACATCGTCATTCTGCGCGCCTATGCGAAGTACCTGCGCCAGGCCGGGACGCCTTTCAGCCAAAGTTATATCGAGGACACGCTCGCCGCCAACCCGGGGATCACGCCGGAGCTTATCGCTTTGTTCAAGGCGAGCTTCGATCCCCGCTACCAGGGACGGGAGCCCACCGAGGCACTAATCGAACGCATCGAGGGTCTGCTCGAAGAAGTGGAGAGCCTCGATCAGGATCGCATCCTGCGGGGCCTGCTGGCAGCCATTCGAGCCACTGTGCGCACCAACTATTTCCGCACCGACAGCGAGGGTCACCCGCCGGAGTATCTCTCCTTCAAGCTCCAGCCACGAGATATTCCCGGCATGCCCAAGCCGGTGCCCGCTTACGAAATCTATGTCTACTCGCCGCGCACAGAGGGCGTTCATCTACGCGGTGGCAAAGTGGCGCGTGGAGGCATCCGCTGGTCCGAGCGTCGAGAGGATTTTCGCACCGAGATCCTGGGCTTGATGAAGGCGCAAATGGTGAAGAATGCGGTGATCGTGCCCGTTGGCGCGAAAGGTGGCTTCGTTTGCAAGAATCTCCCCGACGACCGGCACGCTATGGCCGCGGAGGTCCAGACTTGCTACCGGATTCTCATGCGGGGGATGCTCGACGTCACCGACAACATCACCGACGGGCGCGTCGTACCGCCACCGAATGTGGTGCGTTACGACGATGATGACCCGTATTTGGTCGTGGCGGCGGACAAGGGAACCGCCCGGTTCTCCGATTTTGCCAACGAAATCGCCGCGGAATACGGTTTCTGGCTGAAAGATGCGTTCGCCTCGGGCGGCTCCTCAGGCTATGACCACAAGAAGATGGGAATCACCGCCCGTGGCGCCTGGGAAGCCGTCAAGCGCCATTTTCGGGAAATGGGCCGCGATGTTCACCGGGAGCCGTTCACCACCGTTGGCATCGGCGACATGTCCGGTGACGTCTTCGGCAACGGCTTGCTTAGCTCCCAACAGGCACAGCTCATTGCCGCCTTCGACCATCGCCACATTTTCATCGATCCGAATCCCGACGCGGCGGCGAGCTATCGGGAGAGACAGCGGCTATATGACTTGGAGCGATCGAGCTGGGCGGACTACGATCGCTCCTTGATCTCGGAGGGCGGCGGCGTCTGGGCGCGCAGCGCGAAGTCCATCGCATTGTCGCGGCAAACCCGCGCCGTATTGGCAACCAAGGCCGAGCGGCTGACCCCGCAAGAGCTGATCAGCACGATCCTGCGTGCGCCCGTCGACCTGCTCTGGAACGGCGGTATCGGCACCTATGTGAAAGCTTCGACGGAATCGCATTCCGACGTAGGAGACAAAGCCAACGACGCCGTGCGCATCGATGCGTGCGAGTTGCGCTGTCAAGTGGTCGGGGAAGGCGGCAACCTCGGCTTCACCCAGCCGGGGCGAGTGGAGTTCGCCCTCGCCGGTGGCCGCATCAACACCGATGCCATCGACAACTCGGGCGGGGTCGACTGCTCCGACCATGAAGTCAACATCAAGATCCTGCTCAACCGCGTGGTGGATGAAGGCGAGTTGAGCCTCAGGCAGCGCAATGCCTTGCTCTTGGACATGACGGAGGATGTGGCCGAGCTCGTGCTGCATGATAACTACCGCCAAACCCAGGGCATCACCCTGTCGGAGTCGCGGGCCCCGGAGTTGCTCGACGAGCAGCTGCGGTTCATGCGCGAGCTCGAGCGAAGCGGGCACCTCGACCGTCGGGTAGAGCATCTGCCGGATGACGAGGGCATGGCGGAGCGGCAAAAAGCCGGTCTCGGCCTGACGCGCCCGGAGCTCGCCGTGCTTCAAGCGTATGCCAAGATAGAGGCCTATGAAGCGACGCTGCATTCCGATGAGCTCCATATGGAGTATTTGGCGGGGGAGCTTGACTACTATTTCCCCCCGGCTCTGCGCGAGCGCTTCCCCACACCCGTGCGCAACCACCCGCTGCGCGCCGAAATCATCGCTACGATGCTCGCGAATCATATCGTCAATCGCATGGGCAGCACGTTTTTGTTCCGCGTCTGCGGGCAGACGGGCTGTAGCCCCATGGACGCCGCGCAGGCTTATTTCGCCGCCCGCGACATCTACGATCTCTGGGAACTGTGGCGCGCCATCGACCGCCTCGACAATCAGGCGCCTTCGCAGATTCAAACCCGCATGCTGCTGCGATTGAGTGACCTTCAGGAACGCGCGACGTTGTGGCTGCTGCGCAATGTCCAGACACCGTTCGACACGCAAGAGACGGTGGCACGTATACGCCCGGCGATCGCGCAGCTCAGGGCGTGGCTGGACGATCTGCTGCCACAGAGCGATCAGGAGCGCTTGGACGCCGAGACGGCCGCGCTCACGGATGCCGGGGTCCCCCAGGCGCTCGGGCAGCGGATCATTCACCTCGAGCCGCTGTATCCGGCGCTCGACCTAGTGAAAGTCTGCTCGGAGACAAACGCGACGCTGGATCGCGCCGCCCGCGTCTATTTCAATACGACAACGCATCTGGAACTGAATTGGCTGCGCGATCGGCTGGCGCAGTGCGAGGTCGTCGACTCCTGGCAAGAGCGCTATCGGTCCGGCTTGGAGAATGAGTTCTACGTCCAGCTTCGGCTGTTGACCTTGCGCGTGCTTGGCCTAGCGTCCAACGAGCAAAGCCCGGAGGCGCAGGTAGCTCATTGGGCCGAGGAGAATGAGCCGATCGTGGCGCGCCTGCGCCGGACGCTGCATGAGCTTCAGGGCGCGCCGCAACTGGATTTCGCTATGCTGGGCGTCGCCATTCAGGAGCTGCGCATGACGGCCCAAGCCGGCGCGGCGCAGCAACTCTGGCTCAAGCGCAAGCCGCAGCCCGAGGCCCGGCGAGCCTGAACCACGATGGATAACCAGCCGGTCCGACTTCATTTTCAGGCAAGCGGCGAGGGGCTCCCCCTGTTGATACTCCACGGCTTGTTCGGCTCCGGCAGCAACTGGAAGCGCCATGCCCGTCATTTTGACCGACGCTACCGCGTGCTGCTGCCGGACCTGCGCAACCATGGTCGCTCCCCGCATGCCCCAAGCATGGATTATCACGCCGTGGCCGAGGATCTGCTCTGCCTGCTCGATGAGCAAGCGCTCGATAAGGTGGCCCTCGTTGGTCATTCCATGGGCGGGAAAGCGGCCATGACCCTCGCCTTGACCCGACCCGAGCGCGTCGCCGCATTGGTGGTCGTCGATGTCGCGCCCGTTGCCTACCGGGGGCACCTCTACGAGTACGTCGATGCCATGCGCGGCCTGGAACTGGCCGACATCGACTCGCGGGTGCAAGCCGATAAAGCCCTGGCCGGGGCCATCGCCGATCCCATGGTGCGGCAATTTCTGCTGACCAATCTGGAAGCGCGCGCGAGTGGCTATCAATGGCGAATTCCCCTGGACATACTGGCCGACCAGATGCCCTGCATCGAGGGCTTCCCCGACCTGACAACGACTTTCCCGAAGCCCGCGCTATTCATACACGGTGGAAACTCCACGTACGTGTCGGACTCGGCTCGTCGGCTCATCCAAGAGCGCTTCCCGCAAGCGGCCCTCGCGTGCATACCCGGGGCGGGGCATTGGCTGCATGTGGAGGCACCGCAGCAATTCACCGAGCTATTGGAGGGGTTTCTCGCGCGCAGCTATACGCGCGGGTGAGGCCACGACCACGATCCGGCGCATTGGCTGGCCCCAATGACCGATCCATTCATATAATTGATCGCATGCACCTCAATAGCACGTAGCCGGAGAGAGCAGAGCACGATGCCCGAAGACTTCCGCGCCGCCGCTCTCGAATACCATCGTTCGCCACAGCCCGGCAAGATCTCCGTCACACCGTCGAAACCCTTGGCCAACCAGCGTGACCTGGCACTCGCTTATTCGCCGGGGGTTGCCGCCGCCTGTGAGGCGATCGTCGAGGACCCCGATGCCGCTGCCGAGCTGACGGCCCGGGGCAACTTGGTCGCGGTGATCACCAACGGCACGGCCGTGCTCGGGCTCGGTGCCATCGGGCCCTTGGCGGCCAAGCCGGTGATGGAAGGCAAAGGCGTGCTGTTCAAGAAGTTCGCCGGCATCGACGTGTTCGACATCGAGATCGAGGAACGCGACCCCGAGCGGTTGGTGGAGATCATCGCCAGTCTCGAACCCAGCTTCGGCGGTATTAACCTGGAGGATATCAAAGCGCCGGAGTGCTTCTATGTGGAGCGCAAGCTCAAGGAGCGCATGAATATTCCGGTCTTTCACGATGACCAACACGGCACCGCGATCATTACCGCGGCGGCGGTTCACAACGGCTTGTCCCTGCTGGAGAAACGACTCGCGGAGGTAAAGCTGGTGACCTCCGGGGCAGGCGCCTCCGCCCTCGCCTGTCTGGACTTGCTGATCAGCATGGGCCTGAAGCCGGAAAATGTGATCGTCACCGACCGCAAGGGGGTGATCTATCAAGGTCGCAGCGAGCAGATGGATGCCCGCAAGGCATGCTATGCGGCGAATACCCAGGCACGCACTCTGGCCGAGGCCATCGAGGGGGCGGATATCTTCCTCGGTCTTTCGGCCCCGAGCGTGCTGACCGAAGAGATGGTAAAGCGCATGGTAACGAGGCCGCTCATTCTGGCGCTTGCCAACCCCATACCCGAGATCCTTCCGGAGATCGTCCACGCGGTGCGACCGGAAGCGATCATTGCCACCGGCCGCTCGGACTATCCCAATCAGGTCAATAACGTGTTGTGCTTTCCCTTCATTTTTCGCGGTGCGCTCGACGTGGGGGCGACCGTGATCAACGAGCAGATGAAAAAGGCGTGCGTCATGGCCATCGCCGATCTAGCCCGGGCGGAGTCTTCCGACATCGTCGTGGCGGCCTACGGCGGCAAACCCCTCAAATTCGGCCCCACCTACCTCATACCCAAGCCGTTCGATCCACGGCTGATCACCCGTATCGCGCCGGCGGTGGCAAAAGCGGCCATGGACAGCGGAGTGGCGAGGCTGCCCATCGACGACTTCAATGCCTATCGCCTGCGGCTCAACCAGTTCGTTTTCCAGTCCGGTCTGGTGATGAAGCCAATCTTCGAGCGCGCTCGCAACGAAGCCAAGCGCCTAGTCTACGGCGACGGAGAAGAGGAGCGCACGCTGCGTGCGGTGCAGGTGGTTGTGGACGATGAGTTGGCCAGGCCCATCCTGATCGGTCGACGGCGGGTGGTGCGCATGCGTATCAAGCGTCTCGGACTGCGGCTGAAAATGGATGAGGACTTCGAGTTGGTCGACCCGGAAGACGATCCGCGCTACCGGGAATACTGGACGCTGTATCACTCCATCATGGAGCGCCAAGGGGTCACACCCGATCATGCGCGGGCGATAGTGCGCACGCGCACAACGGTGATCGCCGCGCTGATGGTCAGGCGCGGCGAGGCGGATGCCATGCTCGCCGGCATGGTCGGACGCTACCGGCGGCAAATCGGCTACGTCGACCAGGTGCTGGGCAAGCGGCCCGGAGTGCGTGACCTCGCCGCCATGAGCGTAATCATCTCGCCGAAAGGGGCGCTGTTCCTGTGTGATACCTACGTTAACGAGGATCCGAACCCACACCAAATAGCCGAGATGACCGTACTCGCCGCGGACGAAATCCGCCGCTTCGGTCTGACTCCCAAGGTTGCGCTGCTCTCCCACTCCAGCTTCGGCACGTCGAGCCTCGCTTCACCGGCCAAGATGCGCGAGGCGCTGCCATTGATCGAGGACCGTGACCCAACCCTCGAGGTGGAAGGAGAAATGCACGGCGACGCCGCCATCAATGAACAGATCCGCCAGCGCATCTTCCCCAATTCGCGCCTCAAAGGACAGGCCAATCTGCTCATCCTGCCGACGCTGGACGCCGCCAATATTGCTTTCAATCTGCTCAAGACAGTCACCGAATCGGTTTCCGTAGGGCCCGTATTGCTTGGCGTCGCCAAGCCCGCCCACATCCTCACACCATCGGTCACCGTCCGAGGCCTCGTCAATATGAGCGCCCTGGCGGTCGTCGATGCGGCAATGCAGGAGCCGAGCGCTACCACCGAATCCTGAGTCCGCAAGCCAGCCGCCTTTTGTCAAGCGGGCATGGACGGATTGCCATGCTTAGAGGCGGCGAGTGAGTGCACGCAGGCATATGTTCGTTTTGCTATCGAGAGAGTGCCGATGACCGACGCAAATCGCTGTATCGGAGTGCTGTTGACCAATCTGGGCACGCCCTCGGCGCCAACGCCGAAAGCACTTCGTCGCTACCTCGGGGAGTTTCTTTGGGACTACCGGGTAATCGAGACGCCACGGCCGCTGTGGTGGCTGATCCTCAACGGCGTGATCCTGCGGATCCGGCCGCGCCGATCGGCAGCAGCGTACCAGCGCATATGGACTCCTGAGGGCTCCCCTTTGCTGACCATCTCGAAGCTTCAGGCCGCCGGGGTCGCCGAAAGGCTTCGCGAGCAACTCGACCAGCGCATCGAAGTGGCCCTCGGTATGCGCTACGGGCAGCCGTCCATCGACTCGGCCTATGCACAGCTGCAATCCGCTGGCTGTGACCGTGTGTTGGTATTGCCCCTTTATCCACAATACTCGGCATCCGTGACCGCATCCACTTATGATGCCGTCGGGGCAGTCCTGCGCAAGCGCCGCGTCATGCCCCACTTGCGCTTCATTCGCGACTACCACGATCATCCGGGTTATATCAACGCGCTGGCCAGCTCGGTTCGTGAATACTGGCAACAACATGGTCGCGGCGAGCGGCTGCTAATCTCTTTTCACGGGATCCCGAAACGCTACGTCGAGCGCGGCGATCCGTACCCCACGTATTGCGAACGCACGGCACAAGCCGTTGCAACGCAACTCGAGCTGGCGCCCGAGGATTGGATGGTCGTATTCCAGTCGCGGTTTGGTCCCCAGGAATGGCTCCAGCCTTATACCGATCGGACCCTGGAGCATCTGGCGCGGAACGGCATCCACCGCGTGGACCTGCTTTGTCCCGGTTTCGCCGCCGACTGCCTGGAAACGCTCGAGGAAAACAACATGCTCAACCGCGAGCGTTTCCTGGAAGCGGGAGGCCGCGATTTTCACTACGTGCCTGCGCTCAATGACCGCCCCGACCACCTAAGCGCCTTGGTCGAGATCATACGCCGGAACATTGCGGGTTGGGCCTGACTAAAAGGCGGTGCCACCTGCGGGTCGGAGACCTGGCGCACCACGGCGGCGACGATTTTGCTGCGCGAGTTTGCGCAGGGCTTAATGAGCCTCCGCCGTAGCAATGGCTGCGCCTGCTCGACCTCAGCCAAGCGCCACGGTAATCGACCCTCAAGAGGCCGGTGTCTGCACGACCGGTGTCGCCGCCGTCGTCTGGACCGGAGTCGCGGGCGGCGAAGCGAGCGCAAGCGCAGGCGCCCGCGTGGATCCGCTCTCCAGCGTCTTGTTCAGCGCGCGACGGTAACTGTCCCGTGCCTGATTCGACTCACCCAGGCGATCGTAGACATCCCCGAGCATGCGCAGGATGATCGGCCGCTCGACCTGGCGGGCCGCGGCTTCCAGATAGCTGCGTGCGCCGCCGAGTTGCTCGCTGCGTAGCGCCTGGCAACCCGCCGCATAGAGCAGGTCCGCATCGTCCGGTCGCGCATTTAGCCAGCGTTCGATCACCTCCAGCGCGCGTGTCGCGGGCTTGATATCGAGCTCCGCGTAAACGTTCACGAGACGCGGGTCCCACTGCTTCTCCAGCCGAGTGCGCAGCAATTGTTCCGCCTGTTCAGAGCGGCCCGCGGCGATCAGGCTGTGAGCATAGAGCGCCACGATCCCGGGAAGGCGCTTCTGCTCCCGGGTCATTCCCCGCCAGACGGCCTCGATCTGCTCGGGACCCTGCTCAGCCGCGGCGTCCAGTCTCGCCTCTGCCGCACGCACTTCCAAATCCTCCAACTCCGCATCGGAGAACACCCGCTGCATGCGCAAATCGGGCAGCACGCCCGCCAAGCTCTCCCAATCCTGCAGCGCAACGGCACATTCGGCCAGCAATCGGAGCGCATGACGGTTGTGTGGGGCGCGCTCGCGCACCCAGCTGAGCTTGGCCATTGCCTGGTCCCATTGCTGCGCTTGCATCTGCAACTGAGCCTGCCACACACCGAGCGCCACATGGGCCCGCTTCTCGCCATGGTCGGCAAGCGCCAGGTACTGATCTCGAGCGTCCCACGCGCCTTGGCGATGAGCGGCAAAGGCGGCTATCAGATAGCTCAGAAGGGGCGTATCGATGGTATCCGCACGCTGCACCACCGCCTTTTCCGCTTCCTTGTCCCGCCCCTCGGCCAGCAGCATCAATCCTCCGACCAATCGTTGCCTCGCCTTGGCGAGCCGGCGATTTCCCGCCCAACGCCGCACACCCGTGGGCATGTGCCAGAGTTGCTGCGCGAGCGACCAGAGTGTATTGAGCGCGAGCCAGAGCGCGAGGAACCCGCCGACGAAGACGAACAGGCTCATCTGCAACGTCCAGGGGCCGGCGGTAAACAAGGCGTAGCCCTGGTATTCATTGAACCAAAGGGCCGCGGCCACGCTCACCATCAGGATGAACAGGATCAAAAACAACCGTTTCATTGCGCACTCCTGAACCCGAGCTGCTCTACCGGGGCCAGCAGCGGACCAATGTCAGGCAGCTCCACGCTCACCGGCTGGTCGACAAGCGCTTCGATCTCACGAATCGCGTCCTTTACCTCTTGGCTTTCGTCGTCGAAATAAAGCCCCAGCCACTCCCGGACCCGGTTGAGGCTCTTCTCATAGAGGCTCTGATCACCTCTGAGCACCGCGAGCCGTGCCGCTTCGAGCTCGAGAGTGAGGTTTTGGTGGAGAAAGAACCGCTGCTGCGGAGTCACCAACGGCACGACCTTGAGATCACGGGCGACCACGACCAGCCGCGACAGACTGCCTTTCAGCTCGTCCCACGCATGGCTGGCCCGCGCGCGCCAGCCCTGCACGGCGTCGGCCTCCGTGCTGACAGGGGCCTCCGTGGCGGACTCGGTTTCGGTTCCCACCGCCAGCGGCAGGTCCTCCAGCCGCTCGCCGATATTGTGCAATGCCAGGTTAATGCGGCTGCGATCCGGTGGATTGACTTTCAACAGTTGATCGACGGCTCGCGCCAAGCCCCGGCGGGCCTCGATCGTCTCTCCCCCGAGCTCCGCCAGCAACTCGTCCGCCTTCTTTAGCGCGTCGAGCGCCGAATCCACGTCGCCGTAGTAACGTATCCGGTTTTTCGCCACGAACGCGAGATAGCCGGCCTCGGCTTCCGCCCAGGCGGCGCGCTTGGCCGGCGCGGTCTCCTCGAAACGCTGACTGAGATTTTCCGCGCGCTCGCGCAGCGCCTCGTGCGCTTGCTGCAGCTCGGCCAATTGCTGCTGCACTTGCGATTGCCCCTGGCCAAGCTCACTGACGCTTTTGTCCAGGCGGTTCACCTCTTCCTCGCCCGGCCCGGCGGAGCGCTGTGCGAACCGTTGTACCTCGCTCGACAACGCGCCGAGACGGTCCTGCAGCGGCTGGAGGTCCGCCTGCACATTCCCGGCAACGACGTACCGTGATTGCTGGGCGTCAAGCCGCTGAAGCTGCTGCCAGAGCCAGTAGCCGCCGCCGGCCGCGCCGCCCGCAACCAACAACGTCACGATTAACGCCACGGCCGCTAGTGCGCTACCACCGCGTGATGGCGGCGTGCCGCCACCGCCATCCCTCTTTGGACCCGGTGAGGTCGACCTGGCACCGTTGCCGGAGTTGCCGGCTTGCGTCGGCGCGTTGCGCGCCGTTGGCGTCGATGCACCCTGCGGCGGGCGCCCCTTCTCGGTTTTTTCCTCGCTCATCGGTCGTCGTTCTCTGTGGCGTGTATCATCCAGCGGGCACTCAACGGTGTGCACGAGCCCTCACGGCCGCCGCCTGGCAGCGAAAGTCATCCGCCGTGGTGCACTCGACTCCGGAGAACCACCGGTGCGGTCTAGTCATATGTTTGCGAAACTTGTTATTCGACGATGGCTCTCGCGGATCTGCCCCCTTTGCTCTATCCGCGCGTGTGCTCTTCCGCGCGTGCGCTGCAGATGCAAGCCTCGCCAACGGATGGCACATCTCGGCAGCGGCGTCGGTAAGGATTATGGACGCCAAGCAGCCTCCGTGCCACCCGGCACTGCGGCCGGGCGTCGGCTCCGCGCACGGAGGTGCAGCTGATCGCGTCGCCTGGGCAGTGATCGCTGGGGTCGGCCTGCAGGGAGCCTGCCGCCGGGCAGGGTGCTTGACGTTCAAGTGACATTGGTGAGCCAGACTGACTAAGCGAATTCGGCTAAGTGTAGCCTATTGCGGACAAGGCATCGGCTAGTCTTCCTGCAGCGAAGCAAGCAGCTCGGCAGCGCCGCGGGCGAGCAGGTCGTCTGCGAGCTGCCCGCCCAAGTGGCTTCCCTGCGAGGCGAGCCCACGGATTTCACCGCGAAGCACACAGCTGCCGTCCCGGGAGCCGACCAGCGCGCGCAGCCAGATATTGTCCGCCTCGAGCACGGCGAAAGCAGCGATCGGCACTTGGCAGCTACCCTCGAGGCGGGCATTAACCGCGCGCTCGGCGACCACCCGCAGATAACTCGGGCGGTGGGTGAGGGGTGCGATCAGCTCGTTGATCTCGGCGTCGTCAATTCGGCACTCGATCCCCAGGGCCCCCTGTCCTACCGCCGGCAGACTCTGTTCCGGCGTCAGGGTGCAGCGGATATGCTCCTCAAGCCCCAGACGGCGCAGCCCGGCCGCAGCCAACACGATCGCATCGAACTCGCCGCGCTCGAGCTTGGCAAGCCGGGTTTGCACGTTGCCGCGCAGGGTGCCCACTCGCAAGTCCGGACGTTGCGCCCGCAGCTGGCACTCCCGGCGTAGACTGGCGGTTCCCAGGCGTGCGCCTGGCGGTAATCCTTCCAGACTCTCGTAGTGCGTGGCGACAAAGGCATCACAGGGGTCTTCACGCTCGAGCACCACCGGCAGGTGCATGCCCTCGGGCAGCTGTGCCGGGACGTCTTTGATCGAATGCACCGCGATGTCCGCCCGTCCTTCCCAGATACCGCGCTCGAGCTCTTTGACGAACAGCGCCTTGCCACCGATGCGGGCAAGCGGTGTATCCAGAATTTGGTCACCGCGCGTGGTCATGGCCACCAGCTCGACATCGAGATTCGGATACAGGCGGCGCAGCCCCGCAGCTACGTGCTCAGCCTGCCACAAGGCGAGCGCGCTCTTGCGCGTGGCGATACGAAGCCGTCGTCGGGTCATGGGTTTCCTCAACTTCCAAGCTTGGGGGGAAGCGGCCTCAGCGAGCGAGCGCATCGGCGGCGAACGCAAACGACTCGCCACAGCGCGGCCGGGCGGCCTGCGACGGCCGGCGCATAGCGCTATCCGCGGTCACTCCGCCGCTTCGCGCAGCAGACCGCGCACCTGCGGCAGGTGGCGCCGACTGATCTCAAGGCGCTCGTCGCTATCCAGGAGAACCGCGTAGCAGCGCCCATCCGAGCGCTTCTCCAGGCCGATGAGGCGGACGCGCGCAACCAGGACCTTGCGGTGAATGCGCAGGAAACGACGGCCGAACTCCTCCTCGAGTTGGCGCAGCGAATCCTCGATGAGATCCTCGCCATCTGAATGCTTAACGATAACGTACTTCTGATCGGCCATGAAGTAGTGGATGTTTTGGATCGGGACGACCTCGACACCGCGGCGCCGCCGACACAGGATGTGCTCGCGGCCGCGCGCTTTCTGCGGTAGCCGAAGTGCCTCGAGTTGCGCTCGATTGAGCCGCTGCGCTCTGCTGAGCGCGCTCGCGAGGCGATCACGCCGCACGGGCTTGACCAGATAGTCGATCGCCGCGGATTCGAAAGCGGCCAATGCATGATCGCCGTAAGCGGTTACGAAGATCACTGCCGGCGGTTGATCCAATCGGCTCAGCCGGCCGGCGGCTTCCAGTCCGTCCATACCGGGCATGCGGATATCCATCAAGACGACCTCCGGCTGCCGGCGTTCACAGCATTTAAGCGCCTCGGCCCCGTTGGCGGCCTCGCCCAAGACCTCGTGCCCGCCCACGGCGCGTACCAGGGTGGCCAATCGCCCGCGAGCCGGTGCTTCGTCATCGACGATGAGAATCTTCACCGCGCCCCCCCGATTCTGCCTGCCTATGGTTTCGTCCGACGATATGGGAAGCGAACGCTGACCTTGTAGATGTTTTGATCGTCATGAACCTGTAGGCGCCCGTGCTCAGCGAATGCCAACTGCAGCCGCTCGCGGACGTTCTCCTGCGCCATGCCGAAACCAGCGCCGCGCACCCGCTCACTCGGCCCGGCCGACGGGTTGCATACCGCGATGGTCACCATGGCGTTTTCCATGGCGCCTTGAATCGACAGCACGCCCCCTTCCATCCGCGGCTCGATCCCATGATAGACCGCGTTCTCCAGCAAGGGCTGCAAGGACAAAGGCGGGATGAGCGCATCGCGCGGCAGGCGGGAGATATCCCACTCGAGCCTCAGGCGCTCCCCCAAGCGCATCTCCTCCATGCGCAGATAACCCTCCGCCAATGCGAGCTCCTCGGTTACCGGGACCAGCCGGTCACGGCGACCCAGACTGGCCCGAAACAAGTCCGCCAGATCCTCCACCAAATGCTCGGCTTCGTTCGGCGCGCTCGGAATCAATGAGGCAATCGTATTGAGGCTGTTGAACAAAAAGTGCGGGCGCATCCGCGCCTGTAATGCATCGATGCGTGCCTCGGCCGCGGCCTGAACCCGAACCCTCCAGGCGTGCTGAACGTGCATGTAGCGAAGCGCCACGGCCACGGCGACGGCCGCCACGGCGAGGCTGCGCAGCAGGAACTGCAGGTGACCGGATCCGATCCCGGGCCCGTAAACGAGACGGTAGGCAATCTCGCTGACCACCAGCGTCACCCCGAGGATAAGCGCATAGCTCAGCGCCGCCGAGGCGGCGTTCCCCAACCGGGCGAGCCAGCTCCGCAATAGGCACAGCAGTGCCGCGCTGCACAGGCCGATCCATTGCACGAACAAGGACAACAGGCTCAGATCCTGCCACGGCGCGCTCTCCGGCGGCCGGGCAAGCACCATTATAACCACCAGCAGCTCGCCGACGATTACCACGGCGAGTACGCTGCGAATATCACAGAAATTGGGCAGGAAACTGTCTTTCGCCGCCACGCCCGCTCTCCCCGAGGCGACCGTCTCTTCGAATCGAAATCGCGCATCAGAGGCCACGCCGAGCGGCGACTCGGCGGGCCCGAAGCCGACAGGAAATTGTTTGTTATAGTGTCATTTCTAGTCTGTTCAGCGCGAGATTGCACCCATGAGCGAGAAGGACTCGCCCCATCTCTGGGCCGGGCGTTTCACCGAGACCACCGATGCCTTGGTTCAGGCCTTCAGCGCATCGGAGCACTTCGACCGTCGGCTCTATCGGCAGGATATCCGCGGCTCCAAGGCGCATGCGCGAATGCTCAACGGCGCCGGGATACTCAGCGCCGAAGAGTATCAGGCAATTATCGCCGGCCTCGATGACATCGAAGCGGAAATCGAACGCGGGACCTTTCCTTGGTCGGCCGCCCTCGAGGACGTGCACATGAATATCGAGGCGCGGTTGACCGAGCGCATCGGCGAGGCCGGGAAAAAACTGCACACGGCCCGCTCACGCAACGATCAGATCGCGACGGACATACGCCTGTGGTTGCGCGAGACCATCGATGAGGTGAATGCGGCGCTGCGCGCCTTTCAGGCCGGCCTGGTCGATCTGGCCGAGCGGGAGGCGGAGACTCTCATGCCCGGCTTCACTCACCTGCAGGTGGCTCAGCCCATCACCTTCGGTCACCACATGCTCGCCTGGTACGAGATGCTGGTACGCGACGAGCAACGGCTACTCGACTGCCGCCGACGGGTAAACGTATCGCCGCTTGGCTCGGCGGCCCTCGCCGGCACGACTTTCGCGATCGATCGCCAACAGACCTGCCTCGAGCTCGGTTTTGACCGGCCCAGTGACAACTCCTTGGATGCCGTCTCCGATCGGGACTTCGCCATCGAGTTCACCGCCGCTGGGGCACTCATCATGACTCATCTCTCGCGCATGGCCGAGGAGCTGATCCTCTGGGTCTCGCCATTGGCTGGATTCATCGAGCTGCCCGACCGGTATTGCACCGGTTCCTCCATCATGCCGCAGAAAAAAAATCCGGATGTCGCCGAACTCGTGCGCGGCAAAACGGCGCGAGTCCACGGTCATTTGCAGGCCCTGCTGACACTGATGAAGGGCCAGCCCCTTGCCTACAACCGGGACAACCAGGAAGACAAAGAACCGCTTTTCGACACAGCCGATACCGTCCTCGCGAGTCTTCGCGCCTTTGCGGACATGGTGCCGGCGCTCGTCGTAAACCGCGAGCGCACTCACGCGCTCGCCCATCAGGGATTCGCAACGGCGACCGATCTTGCCGATTATCTGGTCCGAAAGGGCGTGCCTTTCCGCGAAGCCCATGAGATCGTGGGTCGCGCCGTACGCTATGGCATCGCGCACGACCGGGACCTCTCTGCCATGACACTCGCCGAGTTGCGGCGGTTTTCGAGCGCGATCGCTGAGGATGTATTCCAAGTGCTCTCGCTGGAAGGGTCGGTCGCCGCCAGAGACCACCTCGGCGGCACGGCGCCCGCGCAGGTGCGCGCCCAGGTAAGCAAGGCGCGCGCCCGCCTCGACCAGACCGAGGCGGTTGAACGCTTCGGCGGGTGAGCGGCCCCAGTGCTCAGCGCGAGGACACCTCGAGCACGCGCCGCAGCCAATCGGCAATGGCTTGGATCTCTTCGAGGCAGACCTGATGGGCCATGGCGTACTCGTGCCACTCCAGAGGGTAACTGCGCGCCTCCAACCAACGCCGGGCGAAGCGGCCGAGCTCGAGGGGCAGCACTGGATCTTCGCTGCCGTGGGCCATGAACACGGCCGTCGCGGCATTGCCCTCGTGACGGGACTCCTCCAGGTCCTGCTGCAGCGGCAGGTAGGCGGACAGCGCCATGATCCCCGCCAAACGTTGCGGGTAACGCAATGCCGTATACAAAGCGATCGCCCCGCCTTGGGAGAATCCCGCAAGCACGATGCGCTCGCTCGGCACACCGCGGCCGCGCTCCCGCTCGATGAGCTCACGCAGCCGACGCTCGCTGTCCTGAATGCCGGCGGCATCCTGAGGGGATCCGGCCTCCAGGCCCAAAAGGTCGTACCATGCCCGCATGCTCATACCGCCATTGATGGTTACCGGCCGATACGGCGCATGCGGAAAGACGAAGCGGATGCGGGCCTCCTCGGGTAAACTCAGTTCCGGGACAATGGGCCGGAAATCGCTGCCATCGGCACCGAGTCCGTGCAGCCAGATCACCGCGGCCCGCGCCTGGGTCTGCGGGCCGACCTCCAAGGTTTCGAGCAGCTTTTCAGGCATGAATTTTTTGCCTAACCTCGCTGGTTCAAACGCGCAGACAGCCAGCGCCCCTTGTGGGAAACGGCCACGGCACAGGCTCGGCCCGCCGCTCAATCGGCCGGTTGGCCATCGGAGAGTGGATTGATGCTCCGCAGACTCACCTTATTCACCGTCGCGGCGGCGCTGCTGCTCGGCACTGGCTGTGGTTTGAAAGGGCCTTTGTACCTGCCCGATCCACCGGCCGATGAGCCGGGCGCCGCAGAGAACCCACCCCCGAGAGACGACGCATGAATTGCTTCGCGCTGCGCAATGGCGTAATGCACGCCGAGGATATCGCATTACCCGATGTGGCGAAACGCTACGCCACCCCCTGCTACGTCTACTCGCGCCGCGCTATCGAAACCGCCTGGCGAACCTTCGACGACGCCTTCGCAGGCCGTCCGCACCTGATCTGCTATGCCGTCAAGGCCAACTCCAATTTGGCGGTCCTCAATCTGCTCGCTCGGCTTGGCTCGGGCTTTGACATCGTCTCCGGCGGAGAGCTCGAGCGCGTGCTGGCCGCCGGCGGCGATCCGGCTAAAGTGGTGTTCTCGGGAGTAGCCAAGACCGCGCAGGAGATGGAGCGGGCGTTGGAGGTCGATATCCTGTGCTTCAATGTGGAGTCGGAAGCGGAACTCGAGCGCTTGGCGGCGGTTGCCCGCTCGCTCGGCCGCCGTGCACGGGTTTCGCTGCGCATCAACCCCGACGTCGACCCCGATACGCATCCCTACATTTCCACCGGGCTGAGCGAGAACAAGTTCGGAATCGACATTCGCGACGTCGAGCGCGTTTACCGGCGGGCCGCCGAGATGTCCGGCATCGATGTCATGGGAGCCGATTTCCATATCGGCTCGCAGCTCACCCGAGTCGAACCGGTCACCGACGCGCTGGAGCGGGTATTGGCCCTGGTCGATCGCCTGCAGGCAACCGGCATAGAGATTAGCCACGTTGACGTCGGCGGCGGCATGGCCATCCGCTACCGCAACGAGGCACCACCGTCGATCGCCGCCTACGCCCGCCAGTTGCTTGCCTGCCTGGAGGGACGCCCGCAACGGCTGCTGCTCGAGCCTGGGCGCGCCATCGTCGGCAATGCCGGCGTGCTGCTGACACGGGTGGAGTATCTTAAACACACCCGGCACCGCAACTTCGCCATTGTCGATGCGGCAATGAACGATTTACTGCGCCCGGCGCTCTACGATGCGTGGATGGCCATCGAACCGGTAACGCCGCGTGGGGACCGGGCCGCCCGACACTACGATGTGGTGGGACCGGTCTGCGAGAGCGCCGATTTTTTGGGAAGGGATCGCGAGCTGACGCTGGCCAGCGGGGACTTGCTGATCGTGCGCTCGGCGGGTGCCTACGGCTTCGTAATGAGCTCGGGCTATAACAGCCGACCGCGGCCCCCCGAGCTGCTGATCGATGGCAGCACCGTCCACCTGGTGCGCGAACGCGAAGCCGTAGAGGCACTCTGGGCGGGCGAGTGCCTGGCACCGCTCGAAGGGTAGCGTTGAGCGCGGTAATCGGGCCGAATCGGCGTATTAGGGTAGAGCGCAAACACATTATGACAAAGCTGCGGTTCACCAAGATGCAGGCCCTGGGCAATGACTTCATCGTAATTGACGCGATAAACCAGGCGGTGGCGCTCAGCCCGGACCAGATCCGCCAATTGGCGAACCGCCGGCTTGGCATCGGCTGCGATCAGGTGCTGCTCGCCGAGCGCGCGCGCCGAGCCGATACGGATGTGCGCTACCGCATTTTCAACGCCGACGGTGGCGAGGTCGAGCACTGCGGCAACGGCGTGCGCTGCCTGGCACGCTTTCTCCATGAAAACGCTCTGATCGACCAACACGAGCTGCGCGTGGAAACGCCTAACGGCTTGACTATCGTGCACTTGTGCGACGATGGCGCCATTGCCGTCAACATGGGGCCTCCGGTTCTGGATCCGGAGCGGATTCCTTTCCGTGCGACCCGGCAGGCGACGGAATATGCGCTCGCCCTCGATCAGGCCAGCATCAGGATCGGGGCTGTCTCAATGGGCAACCCGCACGCGGTGATGCAGGTCGATGACATCGACTCCGCGCCCGTTGACACCCTCGGTCCGGCGATAATGTCCCACCCGGACTTTCCGCAGCGCGTCAACGCCGGTTTCATGCAAGTGATGAGCCGAAGCCGGATTCGACTGCGGGTCTACGAGCGCGGCGTCGGGGAAACCATGGCCTGTGGCACCGGGGCCTGTGCAGCGGTTGTCGCCGGTCGGTTGCGCAATCTGCTCGATGCGCGGGTAAACGTCGATCTTGCGGGCGGAGCGCTAATGATATATTGGGACGGAGATGCCGCACCCGTTTGGATGACAGGCCCGGCGCTGACGGTCTACGAGGGGGAGATTCGTCTTTAACGACTTCCCTCTCCGGCGCGCAAGCGGGGGCCATGATAATTCCGGTAGAGCACGAGCCGGTCACGGCGCGTGGCCCGCCAACGGCGGATCCGGAACAAGAAGTAGTGCTTGCTCACAGGAGGGGGCAGAGCCGATGAGCACACAACAGGCGGAGAGCCTCGACGAGGGATTGATCGCACAGTATCTGCAGCGCCATCCGGATTTTTTCTGTCGCCAACGCGAGCTGCTCGCCAAGTTGCGCATCCCGCACGATGTCCGCCCGGCGCGCTCGCTGATCGAATATCAGGTGCAGGTGCTGCGCGATGAAACGGCCCGGCTGCGCGCTCATCTCGACGAGTTGCTGCGCTTCGCCCGCAGCAACGACCGACTCATGCAGCAGCTCCATCGCCTTACCCTGGAGCTGCTCGAGGCGGACAGCCTGGACAGCGTTTTCGATGCGCTGCGACAAAGCTTGCGCCAGAGCTTCCATGCCGATGCCGTTGAGGTCATTCTCATTACGGTCTTGCCGGCACAGGTGAACGCCTCGGTCTGGTCGCCCGACCACCCCGATGCGCTACGACTCACCGAGCTCTTCGGTGATGATCGACCGGTGTGTGGGCGACTCGACGAGGAGCACCGCCAGCTTGCCTTCGGCAAACTGGCCGCCGAGGTGAAATCAGCGGCACTCATCCCGCTGGCCGACGGCCCTGCCCGAGGCATGCTCGCCATCGGCAGCCGCAATCCCGAGCATTATCGGCCCGATCAGGGCACGGTATTTCTCCGCCAGCTCGGTGCCTTGCTGGGTCGGGCCATTCAGCGCCACTTACGCGTAAGCCAGGCGTGAGCAAGTGCATGAACGGGTGGCTCGAGCGTTTCGACGCCCACCTGGGTAACGAACGCCGGCTCGCCCGGCTGACCCGTTACCACTATCGCCGCGATTTGCAGGCATTGGCAGCGTATTGCAGCGAGCTGGGCCTGGTCGGCTGGGAGGAGGTCACTGCCGAGCATATCCGCGGTTTCATTGCCCAACGTCATCGGGCGGGTTTGGCGGGTCGTTCGTTGCAGCGGAGTCTATCGAGCATCCGCACGCTCTATCGCTATCTCATCCGCGAAGGCGTGGCCCGGCATGATCCCGCCACCGGCGCACGGGCGCCGAGGAGCGGAAGGCGCCTTCCGGAAGTGCTCGATGTCGATGCGTTGGCCCATCTATTGGATAATCCGCCCGCCAGCGAGGCGCTGACCGTTCGCGATGTCGCCATGTTCGAGCTGCTGTATTCCTGCGGCTTGCGGCTCGCCGAGCTGGCCGGCGTACCCGAAAACGCGGTTTGCGCACACCAATCCGAGCTGCGGGTGATCGGCAAGGGAGCCAAGACACGCCTAGTCCCGATCGGTCGCCAAGCGCGGCGTGCGCTCACGCAGTGGCTCGCGCTCCGCCCGGGGCTCGCGCGCGCCGACGAGCCGGCTCTGTTCGTCACTCGCCACGGGCGACCAATGAGCCCTCGGGCGATTCAGGTACGCCTGCGGCGCCTCGCCGAGCGCCAGGGTTTGCAGCGCCGCGTACACCCGCACATGCTACGTCACTCTTTCGCATCGCACCTGCTCGAGTCGAGCGGCGATCTGCGCGCGGTCCAGGAGCTGCTCGGCCATGCTCACATCGCCACGACCCAGATCTATACTCATTTGGATTTTCAGCACCTCGCCCGAGTCTACGACGCCGCTCATCCCCGAGCCCGTCGTAAGGGGCGGGACCGGCGATGAGCCCTCGCAGTCATCGTCTGCGATCGCTCACTAAGCGTGCTTGACCACGTTCATGCCTCCCGCCTGCCTTTGAAAATCCGACCCGCCACCCTTATCCCATTCCAGGTAAGATGGATGGATTTGGTTCGTAACAGTTGCGACGAGGCTTCAGTAGCGGCGAGCGAGGTTCCGATCGTGCGGCAGTTCCAAGGCACCACTATCCTTGCCGTGCGCCGTGATGGGCGCACGGTGATCGGCGGCGACGGCCAGGTCACGCTGGGTGATACGGTAATGAAAGGCAATGCGCGCAAGGTTCGACGCCTGTTTCAGGACCGTGTCCTGGCCGGCTTCGCAGGGGGAACGGCGGATGCTTTCACGCTGTTCGAACGCTTCGAGGGGCAGCTGGAGAAGCACCGTGGCAATCTCACTCGCGCGGCCGTGGAGATGGCGAAGGACTGGCGCTCCGATCGCGTGCTGCGGCGGCTCGAGGCGTTGCTGGTGGTGGCGGATACGAATTCTGTGCTCATGCTCTCCGGCAACGGGGACGTGGTGGAGCCGGAACGCGATTCGATGGCCATCGGCTCCGGCGGCGCGTACGCTCAGGCGGCGGCCACGGCGCTGCTGGAGAACACTGAGCTTCCGGCACGCGAGATCGTGGAGCGATCCCTTAACATCGCGGCCGACATCTGCATCTACAGTAATCACCATTTAGCCATAGAGGAGCTGGGGGCCGGCTGAGCCCGCCCTGTACAGCCGGAGAGCGATCACCATGTCTCAGATGACTCCCCGGGAAATCGTCCAGGAACTCGACAAATACATCATCGGCCAGGCAAAGGCCAAGCAGGCGGTGGCCATTGCCTTGCGCAACCGCTGGCGGCGCATGCAGCTCGACGAGTCGCTGCGTGCCGAAATCACCCCCAAAAACATTCTCATGATCGGACCGACCGGCGTCGGCAAGACCGAGATCGCCCGTCGTCTGGCAAAGCTCGCCCATGCCCCTTTCGTCAAGGTGGAAGCCACAAAGTTCACCGAAGTCGGCTACGTCGGTCGCGACGTCGAGTCGATGATCCGTGATCTGGTGGACATCGCGGTGAAGATGACGCGCCAGAAAGAAATGGAGAAGGTGGCGATTGCGGCCATCGATGCGGCCGAAGAGCGTATCCTCGATACACTGCTGCCACGGGCGAGGGGCTTCGCCGCAGAGGACGATGGCACGGATAGCACGCGGCAGAAAATGCGCAAGAAACTGCGCGAAGGCGACCTGGAAGAACGCGAGATCGAGATCGAAGTGCGCAGCGCCCCCGTGGGGATGGAGATCATGGCCCCGCCCGGCATGGAGGAGATGACGGGGCAGCTCCAGAGCATGTTCCAGAATCTGACCGGCGAGCGCACGCGAACCCGGCGCCTGAAGATCAAGGACGCCTGGCGCGCACTGCGGGAGGAGGAGGCGGCCAAACTCGTTAACGAGGAGGAGGTCAAGCGCAAGGCGCTCGAGGCCGTGGAGCAAAACGGCATCGTTTTTCTCGATGAGATCGACAAAGTCGCCAAACGCGGCGAGCAGGGCAGCGGTGTCGATGTCTCGCGCGAAGGCGTCCAGCGCGACCTTCTGCCGTTGGTGGAAGGTTCCACGATTTCCACCAAATACGGAATGGTCAACACCAACCATATCTTGTTCATCGCTTCCGGGGCCTTTCATCTGTCCAAGCCGTCCGACTTGATCCCGGAGCTGCAAGGGCGGCTGCCGATCCGCGTCGAGCTCGATCCGCTCACCGTCGAGGACTTCGTGCGCATCCTGACCGAACCGGACGCCTCGTTGGTGCGCCAGTACCAAGCGCTGATCGCGACGGAGGGCGTGCAACTGGAGTTCACCCCTGAAGGAGTGGCCCGTATCGCGGAGGTGGCCTGGGAGGTCAACGAGAGCACCGAGAACATCGGTGCGCGTCGGCTTCATACCGTGATGGAGCGCTTGCTGGAGACCGTCTCCTATGAAGCCGCGGATAATCGCCACGATCGGGTTTGCATCGATGAGCGGTATGTCAACGAGCATCTCGCGGATCTGGCCCGTGACCAGGATCTCAGCCGCTACATACTCTAGCGGCCGCCAAATCTCCGTCCAACGCCGGCGCAGTAGGGCAATGCGCGCCGGGGGAAGAACTGGCAATGCGCAGACCGCACAGAACGGGCACCGGCCGCGTGCCCACCGACATCCATCTTCACCGGCGCGCGAGAACGCTGGAGGTGTGGTTCGACGACGGCAGCCGCTTCGAGCTGACCGCCGAGTATTTGCGTGTCTATTCGCCCTCGGCCGAAGTCCGCGGCCATGGCCCCGGAGAGCAGATTCTGCAGATTGGCAAAGAGGGCGTTGCGATTACCAGCGTCGAGCCGGTAGGCCAGTATGCCATCAAGCTGTGCTTCGACGACGGTCACAGTACCGGGCTATACTCGTGGGATTTGCTGTACGATCTGGGCACGAACAAAAACCATTACTGGCAGGCCTATCTTGATGCCCTGAGAGAGGCTGGCCATTCGCGCGCTTCCAGCGATAACGAGGACTGAAACGGTGTCGAGCGAGCACCCGTCAAGCCCGGAGAATACGCACTTCGGCTTTCAAACCGTGTCGACGACGGAAAAGGCGCACCGCGTGGGTCAGGTCTTCGAGTCCGTGGCCCATCGCTACGACCTCATGAATGATCTGATGTCACTCGGCCTGCACAGAGTATGGAAGCAGCAGGCCTTGCGGCTCGCCGGGCTGCGCCGGGGACATCGGGTGTTGGATCTGGCCGCCGGCTCCGGCGATCTGACCAAGGCGATCGCCCGCGACGTGGGCGAAAGCGGCTTCGTGGTTGCCTGTGACATCAATCCCGCCATGCTGACGCTGGGTCGTGATCGGCTGATCGACGACGGCGTCGTGAACAATGTCGGGTACGCGATTGCCGATGCGGAGCGGCTGCCTTTTCCGGAGCGAAGCTTCGAGCGAGTCACCATCGGCTTCGGCCTGCGTAATTTCACGCATAAGCAACGCGCCTTGGAAGCCATTTACCGGGTGCTCCAGCCAGCGGGCCGAGTCGTCATATTGGAGTTCTCATCGCTCTACGTACGGCCGTTGCGGCCGCTCTACGATCTTTACTCCCTGCGTTTTTTGCCTCTACTGGGACGACTCGTTGCCCGGGATGCGGACAGTTATCGCTATCTCGCCGAATCCATTCGCCGCCACCCGGATCAGGAAGCGCTGAAAACGATGCTCGAGGCGGCGGGCTTCGAGGACTGCGATTACGTCAACCTCTGTGGCGGCTTGGTGGCCGTTCATCGCGGACACGTTTACTGATCGCCCATGGCATTCACAACGTTCGTTCGACCCACCTGGAAGATCATGTTGCACGGGGCGGAGGCCGTCTTCAATCGACTGTTGGCTGCGGATCCGGCGTCGCCCCGGCGGCTCACGGAGTTGGCCGGTTGTCGCTTGGCGGTCGAACTCACTGACGTCGGCGTCGAGTTCGTCGTTCTGTTCGGCGAAACGGGGCTTCGGTTCGTACCGCCCGCCTCGGATATCGATGATGCGCCGGCCGCTCGCATACGCACCAGCGTGGCGGGCCTGCTGGCGCTGGCGACCACTTCGGATCGTCGCCGCGCTAAAGTCGAGTTCTCGGGAGAGGTCGGAGTGGTAGCAGACATACGTCGATTGTTCGCCGATCTTGAAGTGGATTGGGAGGAACAGCTCGCTCCATTCACCGGCGATGTCGTGGCCTATCAGCTTGGCCGCGCCGCCCAGGGTTCAGCGAGCTGGTTGCGCCGCTCCGGCGACGCGCTGCTGCAGACAGTCGGCGAATACCTTACCGAAGAGCGTCGAGCGTTGCCCGCGGCGACTCAGGTCAGCGTCTTCCTCGCTGAAGTGGACACGCTGCATCGCGATGTAGAGCATCTTGCCGCACGCGTAAGACAGCTGGAGCAGAGCATCGAGCGCGGAGCGGCGCGGTGAGCATTCGACCCGGGCAATTGTTGCGCCTCATCCATATCAATTTCATTCTCATCAAGCATGGGCTCGATGAGGTCATATTAGCCACACACCTGTTTCGGCCATTGCGCGTATTCGGCTATCTCATGCCTTGGCGCTGGATACCTCGCCAGCGCCGGCCGCGAAGCCAGCGCATCCGCATGACGCTGGAGGATCTGGGTCCCATCTTCGTCAAGTTCGGCCAGATTCTCTCCACCCGGCGCGATTTGCTGCCACAGGATATCGCCCAGGAGCTCTCCTATCTTCAGGATCGAGTGCCGTCCTTTCCCGGAGAGGTCGCACGCAGCATCATCGAGCGCGCATACAACCAGCCATTGGAAGCGGTATTCGAGAGCTTCGATGCCGAACCCCTCGCCTCGGCCTCCATCGCTCAGGTCCATGTCGCCCGTCTGAGGGATGGCCGCGAGGTCGTGGTAAAGGTCGTTCGCCCCGGAATCGAACGCGTGATCGGCCGTGACCTGCGATTGCTCTACACGATCGCCTCGCTCGCTCAGCATTACTGGCCGCAAGGCTACCGGCTGCGCCCGGTGGAGGTGGTGCACGAGTTCGATAAGACGATCCATGACGAGTTGGACCTCATGCGCGAGGCAGCCAACGCATCACAGCTGCGGCGCAATTTCAAGGATTCCAATCTCATCTATGTGCCCGAGGTCTATTGGCCGGGCACCCGCGCCAACGTCATGGTCATGGAGCGGATCCGCGGCATTCCGATCAGCGACATCGAGCAGCTCAAGGCCCACGGGATCAATCTCAAGGCGCTGGCCGAACGCGGGGTGGAGATCTTCTTCACGCAGGTGTTTCGGGACAGTTTCTTTCACGCCGACATGCATCCGGGCAACGTCTTCGTCGACCCCAACCATCCCGAGGAGCCCGTCTACCTCGCGGTGGATTTCGGCATCATCGGTACGCTGAACCCCATCGATCACCGCTATCTGGCGGAAAATTTTCTCGCCTTCTTCAACCGCAACTATCGTCGCGTCGCGGAATTGCATATCGAGTCCGGCTGGGTCCCCGCCGGGACACGGGTGGACGAGTTCGAGGCCGCCATACGCACGGTATGCGAGCCCATATTTCAGCGCCCGCTCGGCGATATTTCGTTCGGAGCGCTTCTGCTGCGGCTCTTTCAGACCGGTCGGCGGTTCAACATGGAGATTCAGCCACAGCTGATTCTGCTGCAGAAGACATTGCTCAACATCGAAGGCATGGGACGGCAGCTTTACCCAGAGCTCGACTTGTGGACCACGGCAAAGCCTTACATGGAGCGCTGGATGCGCGAGCAACTCGGCGCTCAGGCGCTGTTGCGCAATCTGCGCTATGAGCTGCCCACCTGGGGTCGGGAATTGCCCATGTTGCCCAGACGCCTGGCGCGGGCGCTGGACCAGCTCGCCGAGGGGCGATCGCAACTTGACGGTTTGGAGCGCGAGCTGCAAACGGTGCGCTCGGTGCTCAAGGCGAACAGTCGCCGAGCGTTCGTCGCCACCCTCGGGGGCGCGTTGGTGATCTCGGCGTTCCTCCTCGCGGCCGTCGATGGCTACGCACCGACCATGGTGGCCGGCGCACCGCTGCTCAGTTGGATCCTCGGCGGCCTTGGGGCGGCCGGGTGGTTATGGGCCTGGCCGCGCGATTAGCCCGCTCGCTGACCAATCGTGCCTATGCGCCGTAGCGCAGGTGCTCGACCGGACGTTGCAGTGCGGCTTCCACGTCCCTCGCTTGGCGCTCCCCCTGAAGCAGAGCTACCAGAGTGAGCGCAAAATCCAGCGCCGTACCCGGGCCACGTGAGGTCACCAAGCCGCCATCGATTACGACGGCCGCCATTACTTGCTCCACCCCGTCGGCTCCATCGAGCGATCCCGGAAACCCGGTCGCCCGGCGGCCATTGAGCAAACCCTCCGCGGCGAGCACCCCGGGTGCGGCACAAATCGCGGCGACGTAGCGCCCGGCATCCAGTTGTCCCTGCAAGAGCTCGCGAACGCGCGCGTCCTGTTGCAACAACGCTGCGCCGCCCGCGCCGCCGGGCAGTACGACCATATCGAAGTCCTGGCCGCGCACGTCGGCCAATAGCGCATCCGGAAGTAAGACGACCCCTCGGCTCGCCGTCACGGGCCCCTCGGTCAGGCCGGCGACGACCACGTCGATACCCGCCCGGCGCAGCAGATCGATGACCGTTACTGCTTCGAGCTCCTCGCAGCCCTCGGCGAGTGGCACAAGCACACAAGCCATAGCGTGATTTCCCTCCTTTGGCGTTGCCGGCAAGGCGCATCGCTCATCGCTACCCGGAGCGGCGCTTCAGGATCGTCAGCCCCTTGAGCAGGTTCAATGCCTCCGACAAGGTATAGTCCTCGCTGGCAAGATCCTTTTTCACCGTTCCGCTCGTCTTTTCCTTTGACGATTCGGCTTTGCCATTGCTCAAATGACGGCTGAGGTCCGCCTCGGTGACCATACCGACACCTCCATCGCCCGCCTTCGTCACTTTGACATTACCGACAAAGACATCGGGCACGATGCCCTCCGCCTGGATGGAACGCCCGTTGGGCGTGTAATAACGCGCCGTGGTGAGCTTGATCGCGGCGCCGTCGCGTAGCGGCAAAATGGTTTGCACGGAGCCTTTGCCGAACGTCTGGCTGCCCATGATCACCGCGCGCTTGTGGTCCTGCAGCGCACCGGCGACGATCTCCGAGGCGGATGCCGACCCCCCGTTGACCAACACGACCATGGGCGCACCGTCGATGAAATCGTCCGAGGTGGCGTTGAAGCTCATGTCGGCGCTCTGGATCCGGCCCTGCGTGTAGACGATACGCCCGTTGGTAAGGAAGTCATCCGCCACCTCCACTGCCGCATTCAGGACGCCACCGGGATTGTTGCGCAAGTCCAGCACCAGCCCCTGCAGCTTACCCTCGTCCTGACTCTTGAGATCCTCGAGCGCCTCGAGCACGTCGTCACCGGTGTGCGACTGAAACTGGGTAATCCGCAGATAGGCAAAACCGGGCTCCAGCATCCGCGATTTGACGCTGTCGACTTTGATCACGGCGCGCTTGATCGTCACGTCGAGGGGCTTATCCTCGTTCTCCCGGACCACGGTCAAGTCGATCGTCGTGCCGGGCTCGCCGCGCATCACCGTCACCGCGTCGCTGAGCGTCATGCCATTGACCGGTTTACCGTCGATTCGGATAATCAGGTCCCCGGCTTGAATACCCGCTCTTGCGGCCGGCGTATCGTCGATCGGCGCGATCACCTTGACGAAGCCGTTCTCCATTCCCACCTCGATGCCAAGCCCTCCGAATTCGCCTCGGGTACCGACCTGCAGATCCCGGTATTCCTGCTTGTCCAGATAGGCCGAATGCGGGTCCAACCCAGAGATCATGCCGCGAATCGCATTCTCCAGCAGCGTTTCGTCCTTCACCGACTCGACGTAGTCTTGTTTTACACGGACCAACACCTCGGTGAAGATGCGCAGCTCACCGAGCGGAAGCTCGACTTGCGGGGTTGGTCGTTGAGCACATACGCCCTGACCGTATGTGGCAAGAACACCGAGCACGACACCGGCGCACAGCGCATACAGGGACTTGGTCACTCGCATATCCACTCTCAATCTAGACCTCTGTCACAATGGGAGCCGCACGCCTCCGACTCAGCCATGCTGCCCGACGGGGCGCAGCCACGCCAGCGGGTTGTCGGGTTTGCCGTGCACGCGCACTTCAAAATAGAGCCCGGCGCGGTTCTCGCCTCCACTGACCCCCGCAGTGGCAATGATCTCTCCGGCTTCGACCCAATCACCGAGCGCTTTATATAATGATTGGTTGTGGCCATACAGCGTCATGTAGCCGCGGCCGTGATCGATGATCAACAACAGCCCGAGACCGCGCAGCCAATCGGCAAACACCACCCGTCCGCCGGCGACGGCCTGTACATCGCTTCCCTCGGCAGCCGCGATGAACACGCCGTGCCACTGCGCGTCGGCCTCGCGCCCGGCACCGGAGGGGGCGATCAGCTTGCCCGTCAGCGGCCACGCCAACTCGCCTTTGCGGCCTTGGAACGGCCGCTCGTTGGAGCGCTCGGCGGGGATGTCTGCCAAAGTACGCAAGCGCTGAATCAATTTGGCCAGCCCGGCGGCGTCGGCCTTGAGGCGTTGCAATCGTTCACCGCGATCCGCCATGCGCCGGCGCAGACGCCGCAACACGACCGCTCGCTGCCGACGATCACGCTGCAGCTCCTTGCGTGTCGCCACGCGCTGGCGCTTTAGCTGTCCCAGCTCCGCGAGCTCGGCCTGCCGCTTCCGCGCGAGCGCGTCGATCGATTTCAGCGCCTGCAAGCTTTCGTGAATCCGCTGCCCGCGTGCCGCACTGATGTACTCATAGTAGACCTGCACGCGCTCCAGACGGTCGGGGTCCTGCTGGTTCAGCATGAGGCGAACATACTGCTCACGGCCGAGCGCATAGGCGGCGACGAGTTGCTGCCCCAACTGATCCCGCTGCTGCTCGAGCTGGCCGGTCATACGCTCATAACGCAACTGTAGCGCGGCAATACGCTCGCGGTGCGCCTGAATGGTCCCTTCCAGTTCCTGCACCCCGGCAGCGGCGGAACCGATATTCTCATCGAGCCGCTGCAGCTCGCGCGTCAGCTCATCCGCGCGCTGCTGCTCGCGGTGGAGCTCGGCACGAACAGCGCTGATTTGCGCGCGCAGCTTCTCGAGCTGTTCGGCTTTGCTATGATAGCCCCCACCGGCGGCGATACCCGCGAACAGCCCCAAGGCCAGCATCGCCATTGTCAAAGCGGCCAAAGCTCGCATGCCGTATGATCTTTGCGCGGACGCCTTGAGAGTCCATTTCATCGCCGGCTGGCAACAGTATAATGCCAAAGTCTAACAAGCCCCGTTGAGCGGCTAAAACGAATCCGCCGTCGCAGTCGTGCCAAGGCGCCGCATCCGGCGACGACCGATTAAACCCCTATCGCACTAACGAGCATAACAATCGCCTATGGAGCAACTGTTCGAATTCATCGGCAACCACTGGGCGCTTTTCATCGCCCTCGTGGTAGTCACCGCCGCCATCATCGCGAATGAAATTCTCCTGCTACTTCAGGCAGGTCGGGTGCTGGAGCCGGAGCAAGCCACACAGCTCTATAATCGCGATGATGCCGTGTTCGTCGATCTGCGCGGCGAGAACGCCTATCTATCGGGCCACCTGCCGGGCGCCGTGAATTTGCCGCTGGACCGGCTGTATCAGCAAACCGAAAAGCTCAAGCAGTATGGAGGTCGTCCGGTTATCCTCTACGACGACACCGATTACAAGGCCCGCAAGGCCGGATTCAAGCTCAAAAAGCTGGGGTTGGACAACGTATATCAGCTCAAAGGCGGCATCGGCGCTTGGCAAGCGGCCGGGCTGCCGATGAAGAGCAAGTGAGCCTTGCCGGTTGCAATGGAAGTAGGAGTGTAGCGAATCATGCCTGAAGCAGACGCCAACACCCAAGCAGGCGATTCCCAGCAGCAATTCATCATCCAGAAAGTCTACCTCAAAGATGCCTCGCTAGAGATGCCCAATTCGCCGGAAATCTTTCGCTCCGAATGGCGCCCGCAAGCGAACATCGAGCTGAACACCGCACACCGCTCGCTGGAGGAGAACGCTTATGAGGTGATCATCACCGCGACGGTAACCACCAAGCTCGACGAGAAGACGGCCTATCTCTGCGAGGTGCAAGCGGCCGGAATATTCACCATCATGGGCTTCGATGCCCAGACGCTCGACGGCCTGCTCGGCAGCTACTGCCCCACGATTTTGTTTCCCTACGCGCGCGAGGCCATATCCGACCTCTCCAGCCGGGCCGGCTTTCCGGCCATGGTTCTGGCGCCGGTGAATTTCGACGCCATCTACGCGCAAAAGCGCGCCGAGCAACAGCAAAGCGCTCAGAGCGAGCACCAGTAACGCACGCTCATGGAGCGCTCAGAGGCGATCTGCGTAGTCGGCGCCGGTTCGTGGGGAACCGCTCTCGCGCTGGTTCTCGCGCGCCGCGGCCACCGCGTGGCGCTTTGGGGGCACGAGGCCGAGCACATCGCGCGGCTTTGCCGCGAACGGGCCAATAACCACCACCTACCCGGCGCGCCCTTTCCGCAACGGCTGCGGCCCGTGGCTGAGCTGCCGGTCGCCCTCGGCGATGCGCGGGACGTACTGGTCGCGGTGCCCAGTGCCGTTTTCAGCCAAGTATTGAGGCAACTCGCACCGCTGCTCGCGCAGAATGCCCGGCTCGCCTGGGCAACCAAGGGGCTCGATGCCGGTACAGGGAATCCCCTGCATTGCGTGGCCGAACGGATCTTGCCGGGACGGGCGCTGGCGGTCCTCTCCGGTCCGAGTTTCGCGCGTGAAGTCGCGCAAGGGCTTCCGACAGCGGTCACCGTCGCGTCCTCGGATCCCGTCTTCGCCCAGGCGCTCGCCGACGCCTTCCACTGCGAGAGCTTTCGCGTTTATACCAGTGACGATGTGGTCGGAGTGGAGCTCGGCGGCGCGGTCAAGAACGTGCTGGCCATTGCCACGGGGATTGCCGATGGCCTCGGTATGGGCGCCAATGCGCGGGCGGGGCTCATCACTCGCGGCCTCAGCGAGCTGCGCCGCCTCGGCGAAGCCATGCGGGCGCGGCCGGAGACCTTCATGGGGCTTTCCGGCGTGGGGGATCTCATCCTGACCTGCACCGACGATCAATCGCGAAATCGTCGCTTGGGGCTCGCTTTGGGTCGGGGGGTGTCCGTAGCCGATGCCGTGCGGCAGATCGGTCAGACCGTTGAGGGGCTGCAAACCAGCAACGATGTCCATCGCCTGGCCATCACGACGGGCGTGGAGATGCCCATCTGCGAGCAGGTATGCCGGGTGCTCTCCGGCGAGCTCAGGATCCGGGAGGCGGTCACCAATCTGATGCTGCGGGAGCGCAAATCCGAGCTGGATTAAGACCCCCGTGCTCGTGCGCGCGGCTGCAATGATACGCGGCCCGCTCGCTACAGCGGCTGTTGCGCCCCGGCATACTCGAGCTGCCGCCAGGCCTCGAAAGCGGCCACGGCAACGGCATTGGAGAGATTGAGGCTACGGTTTCCCGGCACCATGGGCAGGCGCAATACAGCCTCGTCGGCGAACGTCGCGAGCAGGCTTTCGGGCAAGCCGCAGCTCTCGGAACCAAAAAGCAACCCATCACCCGGGCGATAACGGGCGCTGTGAAAGAGGCGCCGCCCGCCCGCCGAGAACGCGAACAGGCGCGAGGGGCGCACGGTTTGGCAGAATGCCGCATAGCTTGCGTGTTCTTCGACGCGCGCGTACTCCCGGTAATCCAGCCCTGCCCGGCGCAGCTGCCGATCGCTCATAGAAAACCCGAGTGGATGAATAAGATGCAGGCGCATACCGGTATTGGCACAGAGCCGAATCACATTGCCCGTGTTGGGGGGAATTTCCGGCTCGAGCAGAACAATATGCAACAATCCCCTCGGCACGGCCGGTTTACTGTCCGTCATACGCGCTGCCTGGACCAGCCGCCGGCCAAGGCAGCGGCAATGAGATGAGCGGTACGCAACGGTTCCGGGATCCGACTGTGCAAGCAAAACCGCTGGAGCACCCCCTGCGCCTCCTCCAGCGTCAAGCCAACGCGCTGGACCTGCACCCCGAGCAGCGCTTCCATGGCCCCAAGGCGCTCGATCAGTTGCCACTTGCGCCGTCCCCCTGGAACCCGCTGCAGCAGCGCTCGGCGTATCGCCGAGTGATCCGGCGTGCGGCGGGCCACGATGAGCACCGGAAGACCGAGCGCTTCGGACAGCCGCGGCGCATCGATCACGTTGAAGCCAGCCAAGGCGACCCCTTGCAGCAGCACGCACTGCAGCTGCGGTGCAAAACGCGATTCCCGCACCATGCGGACCAGCTCCCGCGTCGAATTGGCCCCATCGCGGCGCACACGCCCCGGTAGGACGCCGTCCAGCCGCGCACCGGCGAAAACCGCACCGACCACGAACACATCGCCACGGTGCTCGCGGTGAAACGGTGCATCATCGAAGCCGACCACATGCGAGAAACGCTCTGTCACCTTGGTCTCGGCCGTCAGGGGTCGGTGGTGGTCGCCTCCCCGCTCGCCACCGGCCGCGACGGATCCCGTATCCACTCGCTCCAGGAACCGGCGAAAAGGCGCGCCCCGTGCCAACCCGCATGCTCGAGCGCCAGGAGATGGTGGCAGGCCGTCACCCCCGAGCCACACATTGCAACCAACTCGCCGGCGCCGCCTGTCGGCACGAGCTCGCTCCAGGCCGCACGCAGCGCTGCCGGATCGAGAAACCGCCCGTCCGATCCCAGGTTGTCCGGAAAGGGTCGATAGTAGGCGCCGGGAATGTGGCCAGCGATTGGGTCGACTGGCTCCACGTCGCCCCGAAACCGCTCGACGACGCGGGCATCGACGATTCGATAGCCTTGGCGCTCACGGCACAGGGTGTCGCTGTCGATCGAGGGCATCATGCCGGCACGGCCTTGGAACGAACCCGGCCGCTGGCGCGGTTGGGCTCGGCTGACCGGATATCCCAGAGCGTTCCAGGCGAGAAATCCCCCATCGAGCACCGCCACCGCTTCATGGCCCAACCAACGCATCAGCCACCATAACCGAGCCGCAATGGCACCGGGGCCGGCGTCGTATGCCACCACCTGGCTGGAATTGCCGATACCCTTGCTGGCAAGCCAACGCATGAAGGCGTGCGCATCCGGCAGCGGATGGCGGCCACTGTGTTCAGTAACGGGTCCGGATAAATCCTCGTCGAGATCCGCATAGTACGCCCCCGGAATATGCGCCATCGCGTAGGCGCGGCGCCCGGCTTGCAGGTCGGTCAAATCGAAACGGCAGTCGATGATCGACCAGGCGGGATCGGTCAAGTGCGCCACCACGGTACTGACCGGAATCAGCGTGCTCCAGACCATTGTCGGGCTCCCTGTTACCGCAGAAGAGGTATGACCGGCGCGCGATCGCTCGCGGCAGTTCCCGGTCGGTGATCGCAAACGAGCGACCGGCGCGGCCTTCGGCCGCCCGCCGGCTGTGTTAGGCGGTCAGACACTGAGCTGCAGTTCCTTGATCTTGCGTGTCAACGTGTTACGCCCCCAACCGAGCAGGCGCGCGGCGTCCTGGCGGCGTCCGCCGGTGCGCCGCAAGGCGGCGCGGATAAGCACCCGCTCGAGCCTGGGCAAAGCTTCCGCCAGCGCACCGGGAGCCATCTCGCTCGCGCGCTCCTCGGCCCAGCGCGCCAGCAAGCCTTCCCAGTCGTCCTCGCTATCCTCAGTGCTCGGCTCAGCCCGGAGCTCGGCCGGCAGATCCTCCAGCTCGATGACCTGGCCACTGGCCATGACAGTGAGGCCGCGGCAGACATTTTCCAGCTCCCGGACGTTGCCCGGCCAGGGGAGGTGCATGAAGTAGCGTTTCACGGCCGGAGAAAGCTGCTTGGGCTCGACTTGAAGCTCGCGCGCGGCGCGCCCGAGGAAATGCTCGGCGAGGACCGGAATATCACTGCTGCGCTCGCGAAGCGCACAGACGTGGATACGAATGACGTTCAGCCGATGGAACAGATCCTCGCGAAACAACCCGGCCTGCACCTGTCGCTGCAGATTACGATGGGTCGCCGCAATGATCCGCACATCCACGCGCTGGGCGGTCAACGCGCCCACCGGATAGAACTCACCGTCGGCGAGCACACGCAGCAGACGCGTCTGCAATTCGGCCGGCATATCGCCGATCTCATCGAGGAAGAGCGTTCCGCCGTCCGCCTGCTCGAAGCGACCGCTGCGACTCTGATGGGCACCGGTGACTGCGCCTTTCTCGTGACCGAACAGCTCCGATTCCATGAGATCGTGCGGAACGGCAGCCATGTTGAGCACGATGAAAGGCTTGTCGGCACGCGGGCTGTGTCGGTGGAGCGCGCGCGCCACCAACTCCTTGCCCGTTCCCGACTCCCCATTGATCAGCACCGTGATGTTGGAGCGCGATAGCCGGCCAATCGCACGAAACACCTCCTGCATCGCCGGCGCCTCGCCGATGATCTCCGGCGTGTGACGCTGTTCGGAGTGGCTCGGCGCTGCCGCCCGGGCGGCGCCGAGGGCACGCCGCACCAGTGCGACGGCATGCTCCGTGTCGAAGGGTTTCGGCAGGTACTCGAACGCGCCGCCCTGGTAGGCGGCCACCGCGGCATCGAGATCCGAGTGCGCGGTGATCACGATGACGGGCAACTGAGGCCAACGCGCGTGCACGTCACGCAGCAGTGCGAGGCCGTCCAGGCTCGGCATGCGGATATCGGTGATGAGCACGTCCGGTTGCCCTTGATCGAATGCCGCCAGCGCCTCGTGCCCGCTCTCGAAAGGGGCGCTCCGCATTCCCGCTCTCTCCAGAGCCTTGGTCAGGACCCAACGAATGGAGCGGTCGTCGTCAACCACCCAGATACACGGCGAGTCATTCATTGCGCTCCTCGATCGGCAACCATACCGTAAAAACCGTGCGCCCCGGTTCACTCGCGCACTCGATAAGCCCACCATGCTGATAGATCAGTGTCTGGGCGATCGTCAGGCCGATCCCGCTACCCTCGGCGCGATCGCTCGCCACCGGATAGAAGATCGTGTCCTGACGCTCGAGCGGAATTCCGCAGCCATCGTCGATGACCCTGACGCAGGCCACCAGCTTGTGCTCCACGTTGCCGATGGTGAAACGCCGTTGAGTACGCGTACGCAAGGTGATCGTTCCGCTCTCGCCGACCGCCTGAAGGGCATTCCTCACCAGGTTGAGCAGCACTTGAATGAGCTGATCCGGTACCGCCTGAAGCAGTGGGATGCTCGGGTCATAGTCGCGCACGATCGCCACTCCGTTGGGGGCTTCTGCCCGTACCAGATGGCGCACGTGCTCCAAGAGCTGATGAATGTTGGTCGCCTGCCGACGTCCTCGGGCAGCGGGGCCGAGCAAGCCGTCGACCAGGGAACGCAACCGATCGGCCTCTTTGATGATCACGTCGGTGTATTCGTGGTGCTCCGGCTCGTGCAGCTCCCCCTGGAGCAACTGAGCCGCGCCGCGTAACCCGCCGAGCGGGTTCTTGATCTCGTGCGCGAGGTTGCGGATGAGCTCGCGGATCGCCCGATTCTGGGCAAGGAGCTGATTCTCCCGGGAGATCCTCAGGTGACGGTCGAGCTGATCCAGCTCCAGTAGGATACGTCCGTGAGCCAGCGGCGTAATGGCGCAATTCACGGTGATCGCCTGACCGTTGCCGAGCACCATCCGGTGCTCGCGTTCCGTATACCCTCCCTGGCGCTCGAGCGCCAGACCAATGCCGCGCTCGAGCGTGACGGAACTCGGCAGCAGCCGCGCGAGCTCCATGCCGATCGCCTGTCGCGCACTGATCTGCAGCAGCCCCTCGGCCGCGCCATTGAGATAGCACACTCGGCGATCGCCCTCGAGCAAGACGACAGCCGTGCTCAGCAATTCCAGCAGCTGATCCCCGATCGGAGTCAAGCTCGTTTTCATTCCACTATTGACTGGCTGTCGGCCAGGCGTCCATTCCGCTGCCCTCCGCGGCTACGACGACCATGGAGTCCTGCGCCCGCGACGCCGGCAGACGATCCGCTCGGGAAGCCCTGCAGGCGTTACTGCAGCCGCGGTGGTTGATTGGCCGGTATGTGCACGGAGGGGCGATGCATATAGAAGGTAACCGGCTCGGCTCGCGCCACGGCCTTGCCCGAGGCGTCCTCGATCACGGCACCGAGCGTGTGGGTGCCCCGGTTGATCTCATGCAGCGCCACCGTCGGCGCGGTGACGCCGGTACGTATCGGTCGCTCGTCCAACAAAACGCGGATATGATCGTCGTTGCGCAGCTCCGGTTCGATCCTGAAACGCACGACCACGGTCCCGGGGTTGTTGCGTACCGTGGCCTCGGGTTGCGGTTCAGAGATGCCAAAATGCTCATAAGGCTCGGCCGCCGGGGGCTTGTCGGGTGTCAGGGCCGGTACTTCTTCGACCGGCGGTAAATCGATTACCGGGGGCTCTCCCAACTCCAGCCGTTCGGCCCCCGGATGCGGTTTGTCCGAGTAATGCTTGACCCCCTCGGCGTCCGTCCATTGGAAGATGGCGGACTGGGCAGGCAGGGTTGCGAGAAGCAACAACAACACACTTGCCACGATTTGCTTCATACCGCCACCACCCAAGAGTCAAGGGGTCGCTAGACCCCGCCGGCGAGCGCCACCGCTGTGATCAGCCCTGATAGGGCGACCTGTTTTTTCATCCCTCGGCTTACGCGCGCTGCCTACCACGGCCACCGGGACAGCACGAGCACACGGTCTTTGCCGCCGTGACAACGCACGGGATGCCGCCTCAGACGCTGTAATACATATCGAACTCAATCGGGTGCGTCGTCATACGCAGGCGTTGGACTTCATCACGCTTCAAGGCCAAATAGCCGTCGATGGCATCATCGGTAAAGACATCACCCGCCTTGAGGAAAGCTCGATCCTCGTCCAGCGCTTTCAGTGCTTCCTCGAGTGAAAAGGCCACCTTGGGGATCTCCTTCTCCTCTTCGGGGGGCAGATCATAGAGATCCTTGTCCATGGCGTCGCCTGGATGGATGCGATTCTGGATCCCGTCCAGCCCGGCCATCAACATGGCCGCGAAAGCGAAGTACGGATTCGCCGTGCCATCCGGAAAGCGCACTTCGATACGCCGCGCCTTGGGATTCGAAACCCACGGGATGCGGATCGAGGCCGAGCGGTTGCGCGCCGAATAGGCAAGCAGGACAGGCGCCTCGAAGCCGGGCACCAGGCGCTTGTAGCTGTTGGTGGCGGCGTTGGTAAACGCGTTCAACGCCTTGGCGTGCCGGATGATGCCGCCGATATAATAGAGCGCCATCTCGGAGAGACCCCCGTAGCGATCACCGGCGAACAGGGTCTGCCCGACTTTGGCGATGGATTGATGGACGTGACAGCCATTGCCATTGTCTCCGACCAGGGGCTTCGGCATGAACGTCGCCGTCTTGCCGAACGCGGCGGCGACATTGTGCACGCAATACTTGTAGATCTGCAGCTCGTCCGCCTTTTTGACCAACGTATCGAACCGCGTGCCGATTTCGCACTGCCCGGCCGTCGCGACCTCGTGGTGATGCACTTCGGTGACCAGGCCCATCTCGTCCATCGCTTGACACATGGCGCCGCGCACATCATGCAGCGCATCGACCGGCGGCACGGGGAAGTACCCGCCCTTGATCCCGGGGCGATGCCCCATGTTGCCGTCCGGGTATATGCGCTCGGAATTCCAGCGCGCCTCCTCGGAGTCGACCTTACAGAAGCTGCCGCTGATATCCGCGCCCCAACGCACGTCGTCAAAAACGAAGAACTCGGCCTCCGGACCAAAGTAAGCCACATCGCCGATACCGGTGGCTTGGAGGTAGGCCTCGGCACGCCGGGCGACGGAACGGGGATCGCGCTCGTAGCCTTGCATCGTGCTGGGCTCGATGACGTCACAGATGAGATTGAGCGTGGTTTCGTCGAAGAAAGGATCGATAACGGCCGTGTTGGCATCCGGCATCAAGATCATGTCGGACTCCTGGATGCCCTTCCAGCCGGAGATCGAGGAGCCGTCGAACATCTTGCCGCTCTCGAAGAGATCCTCGTCGGCGGCATGCGCGGGAAGCGTAAGGTGCTGCCACTTTCCCCGCGTGTCCGTGAATCGCAGATCGATGAATTTGACTTCTTTTTCCTTGATCATCTTGAGTGCGTCATCAGGTGTGCGAACCATCGGTCGACCTCCATGGTGAATACATGCATGGCTTGCGGCTTGTCTTGTTCAAAGCGCCCTAAAATGTGGCACGAACCATGCCATATATGGAAATAGCCGCCTCAAAGGCGTCTCGCCATCAACGCCGCGGTTTCCAATGGCTCGCAGCTGCTTATTGGCGCACTAAACCGGTGCATTCGATGCGATCTTGCGCTCTATTATAGTGCATGCGCGACGAATATACCTGCGGTCGCTCCTAGCTGAGTTTCGCTATGTGCTTTGGTTCACATAAATCAATGGCGGCGATCACTTACGGGGTCGACGAGCATGCCGTCCGTATGCTCTCGCAGCACACGCCGACCAACCGCGCTCCCCGTCTCGAGCGAGAGATCAGCCGCCTGCAGGGCGGTCATGTCAAAGGTGTCGCCGCGCTCGCGAATGGCCCGCAAGACATCCGTCAGGACGACAAAGGTATGCGAGAGGGCATGAAAAAGCTCCGCGCGATCGGCATGCGGTGAACCTGCCAGATTGCCGTAGGCGGAACGCCCGAGGTCAACGAAATAGCTCAGTCTTACGCGCCGCCGCTCCGCCTGTTCGGGAAACAGGCCGGCGAAGATGAGACACTGATCACCGACCTCCTGCAGCGTCTCGCGCCGCATCTGACCCCGGCTCAAAAGACCGTGCAGAAACTTCAGCGCAAGCACCGACCTCACCAATTCCGGGCGCCGCAGATAACGCATGAGCATGAATACGAGATAGCTCTCGCGCTGCTCATCGAGCGCACATTCGGCCCGGCATGCGGCCTCCGTGACCACACGGTGCCACACCGCGGTGGCACTCGGCTCGAGAATAAATCGGCTCATCACCCACCTCCCGAATTTACCGGCCTCTCCTACCTATATAGGGTATCGGCACCTGAGGGGGAAATATTGGCGCTCGACGGCGCTTACACCGTGCGAACTCGACCCACTATAATCCCGAGCTTGTGTGCCATCCTCGACGGGATAGTCGCGGCGCACGTTATCCAGGGCTTCAGAGAAACGAGCCGAATATGCTGACCTTTCAAGACCTGATCTTTGCGCTACAGGATTACTGGGCGCGGCGCGGGTGCGTGATTTTACAGCCGCTCGACATGGAGGTGGGTGCGGGCACTTTCCATCCGGCGACTTTCCTGCGCGCGCTCGGCCCCGAGCCCTGGTACGCCGCCTACGTCCAACCCTCCCGCCGGCCCCAGGACGGCCGCTACGGAGACAACCCGAATCGGTTACAACACTACTACCAGTTTCAGGTGGTACTCAAACCCTCGCCCGAGGACATCCAGGAGCAGTACCTGGGATCGCTCGAGAAACTCGGCATTGACCTTGCAGTTCACGATATTCGCTTCGTCGAGGACAATTGGGAATCCCCGACCCTCGGCGCCTGGGGCCTGGGATGGGAGGTATGGCTCAACGGCATGGAAATCACCCAGTTCACCTACTTCCAGCAGGTGGGGGGGCTGGATTGCCGACCGGTGACGGGCGAGATCACTTACGGACTCGAGCGCATTGCCATGTATTTGCAGAACAAGGAAAGTGTCTTCGACCTGATCTGGACGGACGGCCCCACCGGAGCGGTGTCCTATGGCGATGTGTTTCTGCAGAACGAACGGGAGATGTCGCAATACAACTTCGAGCAGGCCAGCGTCGATGAGCTTTTCACATGGTTCGATGTCTGTGAGCGGGAGAGCCAACGGCTCGTGGAGCTCGGGCTGCCGCTGCCGGCCTACGAAATGACTTTGAAGGCCTCGCACACCTTTAATCTGCTCGAAGCGCGACATGCGGTCTCGGTCACCGAGCGCCAGGGCTACATACTGCGCCTGCGCGCCCGTGCCCGCGCCGTGGCCGAGGCGTATTTCGCCGCCCGTGAAGCGTTGGGCTTCCCGCTGCTCAAGATAACCAAGGAAGGGAAGGCATGATTCAAGCGCATCGTGATCTTCTGGTGGAGCTGGGCACCGAGGAGCTGCCCCCCAAGACGCTGCGCCCGCTGATGGAGTCCTTTGCCAACCAAGTCGTCGCCGGCCTGGAGCAAGCGCAGCTGCCGCATGAGGCGTACCAGTGCTTCGCCACCCCTCGCCGTCTGGCGGTGCTGGTGCGTTGCGTCGCGCTGCAGCAGCCGCCCCGGCAAATCGAGCGCAAGGGCCCGGCGGTGCAGGTGGCCTACGATGCGAGCGGTCAACCGACCCAGGCGGCGCTGGGTTTCGCGCGCTCCTGCGGGGTCGGCGTCGAGCAGCTCTGCCGCGTGGAGACCGAGAAAGGGTCGTGGCTTGGCTATCGCGCAACCGAACCCGGGCGGGCAACGGCCGAGCTACTGCCGGGTATCATCTCCCAGGCGCTCGCTCGCCTGCCCATAGCAAAGCGAATGCGCTGGGGCGAAAGTCAGGCCGAGTTCGTCCGGCCCGTCCACTGGCTGGTCGTGTTGCTCGGCGAGGACGTCGTACCGGCCGCCCTGCTGGACACCGTCAGTGGCAATACCACCCGCGGTCATCGGGTCCATCATCCCCGGCCGCTTACCCTGCGGCAACCGGCGGAATACAGCGCGCGCTTACGCGAGGAAGGCTATGTCATCGCCGATTTCCAGGCGCGCCGTGAGCTCATTGTCGCTCAGGTCAAGCGCTGCGCCGAGGCGCTCAACGCGCAGCCGGTTTGGGACGACTCCCTGCTCGACGAAGTTACCGCTTTGGTGGAATGGCCTGTGGCGATGGCTGGAGCCTTCGACGAGACGTTTCTCCGGGTACCCTCCGAGGCGCTCATCTCCAGCATGCAAGGCCACCAGAAGTACTTCCCGTTACGCAGTGAGGACGGCGCGCTTTGCGCGCGTTTCGTCGCGGTGGCCAACCTGCAGAGCCGGGATCCGGCGCAAGTAATCGCCGGTAATGAACGCGTTATTCGGCCGCGCCTGGCCGACGCGGCGTTTTTCTGGGATCAGGACCGGCAGCGCTCGCTGGCAGCGCGCATCCCGCAGCTCAAGGACGTGCTGTTCCAAAAACAATTGGGTTCACTGTATGACAAGAGCGCCCGCATCGCCGCCCTTGGAACGCATTTCGCCGCCGCGTTCGGTGTTGCCGATGCGCAGGTCGAACGCGCCGCCTGGCTTGCGAAAACCGATCTACTCACGGAGATGGTCGGCGAGTTCCCCGAGTTGCAAGGCGTGATGGGACGCTATTATGCCGAGCACGACGGCGAAGACCCGGCGATTGCGCTTGCCCTCGATGAAAGCTATCGCCCACGATTCGCGGGCGATGAGGTGGCCCACAGCCCGCTCGGTCAACTGCTGGCCGTCGCGGAGCGCGCCGAGACCCTCGTCGGCATATTCGCGCTGGGCAAGGCGCCCACCGGCGCCAAAGACCCCTTCGCGCTGCGCCGCGCCGCACTCGGCCTGTTACGAACCTGCATCGAAGGACGGCGCTCGATCGATCTCGAGGCGCTCTTCGCTCTGGCTGCCCGGCAAATGCCCAGCGACGTCGATGCCACGGCGCAAGTGCAGCCCGTCGTGCAGTTTTGCCTCGAGCGCCTGCGCGGGCTTTACGTGGAGCGCGATTATCCCGTGGAGCTCTTTGAGGCGGTACGCGCTTTGACCCAGCAAGAAGGCGTCGCCGTTGATCCTTGGGACCTTGACCGACGCGTGATGGCTTGCAGCGAATTCGTGCAAATGCCCGAGGCCGCTAGCTTGGCGGCAGCGAACAAGCGTATTCGGCAAATTCTGCGTCACGCCGGTGCCGATGCGATGCACTTTTGCGACGTGGACGCGAATCGCCTCGAGCACCTGGAGGAACAACGCCTCTATGAAGCGCTCAGCGCGCTGAGCGCGGAGGTCGAGGAACAGGTGAGCGCGGGCGAGTACACAACAGCGCTCCGGCGCCTGGCACGGCTTCGCGCGCCCATCGACCGCTTCTTCGATACCGTGCTCGTCATGGCCGAGGACGCGAGCCTACGCACCAATCGGCTTGCGCTACTGGCTCGTGTCTCGCGGCTGTTCCTGACGATTGCCGACGTCTCCTGGCTGCCCAGTGGAGAAATGCCGACGTGACGCGCAGGCTAATCGTTCTCGATCGCGACGGGGTAATCAACTGGGATTCCAAGAAGTTCATCAAAAGCCCGGCCGAATGGTGCCCGCTGCCGGGCAGCCTCACAGCCATAGCGCGGTTGTCGGCCGCCGGCTTCGACGTCGTGGTGTGCACCAACCAATCCGGCCTTGCCCGGGGCTTGCTGTCGCTGGATGACTTGAGCGCGATCCATTCGCGCATGGATTGCGCGGCCCGTGCCGCGGGTGGCCGGCTCGCGGCCATCTTCGTCTGTCCCCACGGCCCTGCCGATGGGTGCGTTTGCCGCAAACCCCACCACGGGTTGCTTCGCGCGGTGGAACACCATTTCCAACTCTCGCTCCACAACCGCCCGGTGGTGGGAGACAGCGCGCGAGATCTCGAAGCCGCTTACCGGATCGGCGCACGACCCATCCTGGTGCGCACCGGCAACGGTGAGCGCACACTTGCCGAGCGATCCACCCGCCCAGCAGAGGTGTATCCAAACCTTGCCACGCTCGCCGAGCAGCTGATCGAGGAAACCGAAGAACCGCATGACTGAACCGACCGCCACTGCACAAGGCAGCCTACTGCGCGGAGTGATTTTCCACATCGGGCTCGCCCTCTCCGTGGCGATCTGGGGTGTTCCGAGCTTGCTCAGCGCTCCGCTTCCCTATCGAGCCCGCTACTGGATCATCAGTCGCTGGAGCTTATGGATCGTCTGGTGGCTCAGGATCACCAATGGCGTTCGCTGGGAAATAGAGGGGCTCGAGAATATCCCGGAGCAAGCCGGAGTCGTTATGTGCAAGCATCAATCCACATGGGAGACGCTTGCCCTGCAGGAATGGTTTCAGCCGCAGACCTGGGTGTTGAAGCGCGAGCTCATGTGGGTCCCGATTTTCGGCTGGTCGCTCAATTTGCTCAAACCCATCGCGATCAACCGGAGACTGGGTCGCTCCGCAGTGCGTCAGGTCATCAAGCAGGGACGGGAGAGAATCGCGGCCGGACTCTGGGTCATTGTTTTTCCTGAAGGCACGCGCATCGCCGCCGGGCGCAAAGGGCGTTATCACGCCGGTGGCGCTGTGCTCGCCTGCGCGTGCAATGCAAAAGTAGTGCCAGTAGCCCACAACGCTGGTGAATTCTGGCCGAAACGCGGCCTAAGAAAGCAGCCGGGCTGTATCCGAGTGAGAATCGGCGAGCCGATCGACACCGCCGACCTGAAACCGCAGGAACTGCTCACCCGGGTCGAGGCCTGGATCGAAGGTCAAATGCCTTCCTTGTCGAATCGAGGTTATCCAAGCGCGGATTCCAACTGAAAGCTCACCCCGTGCGCCGTGTTAGCTAACCTACACGTCGAGATTCGTGGCGGACAAGGCATTGCTCTCGATGAACTCCCGGCGTGGCTCAACCTGATCGCCCATCAGGGTGGTGAAGATTTCATCGGAAGCCACCACATCCTCGATACGCACCTGAAGCAGGCGGCGGGTCGCCGGATCCATCGTCGTCTCCCACAACTGTGCGGGATTCATCTCGCCGAGCCCCTTGTAGCGCTGGATGCTCAGGCCCCGCTTGGCCTCATCGAGAAACCACTGCACAACCTCGTGGAACTCGCCCACTGCTTTGCTGCGCTGCCCTCGCTGCACAAACGCATCTTCTCCGAGCAGCCCGTCGAGCACTTCGCTCAATCGACGGAGGGTCTCGTATTCCTGCGAAAGAAAGAACTGCATCGGGAACGTGTAGGGGTAGAGAATCCCGTGCATCCGTTTGGTTACCACTGCCTCGTAAAAGCTGCCATCTTGGCTCAGATTGACCCGTGCGCGATATTCGGTACCCGTGGGCTGATTGCGGTTGACGCAACGCTCCAACTCCTGAAACCAGCCGTCCATGCGCTGGCCGTCGCGTAACGCGTCGTCGTTGAGCGCCGGCAAATCCACCATGGCACGCAAGATCACGGAATCCGTGCGGCGCGAGAGATGCTCGATCATCTCCATCGTCGCCAGGTACTGGCGGATCAATCGCTCCAACTCTTCACCGGCGATTCTCGCCTCCGCGCGTGGGTGCAGGCTCGCGTCGGTCAACGCGAGGCGGAGCAAATACTCCACAAGTTCCTTCTCGTCCTTGACGTAATCCTCATGCTTGCCCCGGCGGATTTTATAAAGCGGAGGTTGCGCGATATAGATATGCCCCCGTTCCACCAATTCGACCATCTGACGGTAGAAGAAGGTGAGCAACAAGGTACGTATGTGCGAGCCGTCGACGTCAGCGTCGGTCATGATGATGATTCGATGGTAGCGCAATTTATCGGGATCGAACTCTTCCTTTCCGATGCCGCAGCCGAGAGCAGTGATCAACGTTCCCACTTCGGCCGAAGAGAGCATCTTGTCGAACCGGGCTTTCTCCACGTTGAGAATCTTGCCTTTGAGCGGCAAGATCGCCTGGTATCGGCGATCGCGCCCTTGTTTCGCCGAGCCGCCTGCCGAATCCCCCTCAACCAGGTAAAGCTCGGAGCGGGCGGGATCGCGTTCCTGGCAATCGGCGAGCTTGCCCGGTAAACCGGCGACATCCAACGCGCCTTTACGACGCGTCATCTCTCTGGCACGGCGGGCAGCATCGCGCGCACGCGCCGCATCGATGACTTTTTCAACAATGGACTTGGCATCCGCCGGATGCTCGTAGAGCCATTGGTGCAGGTGTTCAGCCAGCACCGATTCCACCAGGCCCTTGACCTCCGAGGAGACCAGCTTGTCCTTGGTCTGAGAGGAGAATTTCGGGTCGGGCACTTTCACCGAGATGACCGCGGTGAGGCCTTCGCGGATATCGTCTCCGCTGGGTACCAACTTGAGCTTCTTGCTGTATCCCTCGGCTTCCATGAACTGATTTACCGTGCGCGTCAGCGCCGCCCGGAAGCCTGCCATATGCGCGCCGCCATCGCGCTGCGGGATATTGTTGGTAAAGCAGAAGATATTCTCCTGGTAGGAATCGTTCCACTGCATCGCGATCTCGACACCGCTGGCACCTTTCCAAACGCTGAGGTAGAAGGGATCCCGGTGCAGCGGGGCCTTATTCTTGTTCAGGTGCTGCACGAACGCGCGAATTCCTCCCGCGTACTCGAACACGTCCTCCTTGTCCGTGCGTTCATCTTTCAGTGAGATACGCACGCCCGGATTGAGAAAGGAGAGCTCACGGAATCGCTTGGCGAGGATGTCGTAGTTGAATTCGATGTTCGTGAAAATATTCGAGCTCGGATGAAATGTCAGCTGCGTTCCGGTGTCGCTGGTCTCGCCGAGCGTCTTGAACGGTGCGAGCGGTTCGCCGTTACGGTATTCCTGCAGGTGGATGTGACCATTTTTTTTGACGATGAGACGAAGCCGCTCCGACAGGGCATTGACAACGGAGACCCCCACGCCGTGCAGGCCACCGGAGACCTTGTAGGATTTGTTGTCGAACTTGCCGCCGGCGTGCAGCATCGTCATGATGACCTCCGCCGCGGAACGCCCCTCCTCGGGATGGATGTCGACCGGAATACCGCGACCGTTATCGGTGACTGTCACCGAGTTATCCGCATGTATGACCACTTCGATCTCGGTGCAATGCCCCGCGAGCGCTTCATCGACTGCGTTATCAGCGACCTCAAAGACCATATGATGCAGGCCGGTACCGTCGTCCGTGTCGCCGATGTACATGCCAGGGCGTTTGCGCACGGCATCCAATCCACGCAAGATTTTTATTTGCGCGGAATCGTATTCAGTCTGTGCGCCCATAAGAGATTCCTATCTGAGAGGTATCCATCATTATACCATTGAGCAATAGCGGCCTTGTTCCACGTGGAACACACGAATGCTCGTGTCCGTCAGCGCCAGTTCACCCCGGCTCAACGCCGTCAACAGGATCTGGGCATCCATGCGCCGTAACTTTTCCAAAACCCACCCCCGACTCGCGGCATCGAGCTCCGCCCCGAGATCGTCCAATAGAATGATCGGGCGTTGCCCACCGCGTTTCGCCGTCAGCTCGGCCTGCGCAAGCCGCAACGCAATCGCCGCCAGTTTTTGTTGTCCCCCGGAGAGCTGCTGCGCGGCGTCGACCCCCCCTGCCGTAAACCGCAGATCGCTGCGATGCGGCCCGTGGATCGTATGCCCGCGTTCCATCTCCCTCGTCCTGCCTTCGCTCAGCGCCGACTGAAGATCGACGCGCCGCGGCCACCCCGAGTGAAACTCCCAATGCAGCTCCGCTCCCGGTAGCCAGTCATCGGCGAGCCGCCGCCAATACGGCCACAAAGAATCGAGGTATCGCCTGCGGCAAACGTCGACCGCCTCTCCCGCGGCGACTAGATTTGTCTCCCACGCCTTCGCCACGGCCGAATCACCCGACTGCATCGCCGCATTGCGTTGTTTCAACGCCCGCTGAAAGCGTCGCCAATGCTCCTGGAAACCGTGTTCCACGTGGAACAGCCCCCAGTCGATCAGGCTGCGTCGCTCTTGAGGCGCGCCGCCAAATACACGTTGGCTCTCCGTATTAATCACGTGAACCGGCAGCAGCCAGGCGATCTCCGACAGGCTCCAAACATCCCGCCCGGCAAGCCGCACTCGAGTACGCCCAGCCGTTCGCTGCATCGCCAAGCGCACCAACTGCGTACCCACCTCGAGGTTGGCCCCGAGGTTGAACGAACGGCACCCTTTCTGAATCAACTGATCGCTTCGAACGCGTTTGAAGCTTCGACCGCGGGCGAGAAAATGAATCGCTTCGAGCAGACTGGTTTTACCGGAGCCGTTATCACCCCAAAGCAGATTGACACCCGACGCAAAGCTCAGCGCATCCCGCTGAAGGTTGCGGAACCCCTCCACCTCGATTCGCACAAGGGTCATCGCTGCTCTATAGACTGAAACCGAGCGTCTGACGCGCTCCCATCCACGGATGGGGCGGCCGTAAATCCGTCTGCGTGCTGCTCTAAAGCCGCAGCGGCATCACGACGTATTGGCAGCTCTGATTCTCGGCCCCTTGGAGTAAGGCGCTGCTGTTAGCGTCTATCAGGAAAATATTGACCGTAGGCTCTTCAATTGCCGCGAGCGCTTCCAGCACATAGCTCGCGTTGAATCCAATTTCAAGCGGTTCGCCCTCGTAAGCAACAGCGAGCTCTTCTTCCGCCTCTTCCTGATCCGGGTTGTTCGAGCAGATGCGCAGCCACTCGCCGCCGACTATGAATCGCACGCCGTGTAGGCGTTCGTTGGCTAAGATCGACGCTCGTACCAGCGCCTGACGCAAGACGTTGCGATCCACCTGAAGCTGCGCGCCCCCCGCCTTGGGAATGACGCGTTGATAGTTTGGAAACCGCCCATCGATGAGCTTGGTGGTGAAGCGGACATCCGGCCAGCTCACGCGCAAGTGATTATCCGCCAGCTCGACTTGCAGGAGCGCGTCGCTGTCGCTCAAAAGACGCAACAGCTCCTGAATACCTTTGCGTGGCACGATGACCTGCATGCCCTCTGGAAACGGTGTCTCGAGCTCCGTGTCCGCCAGCGCCAGGCGGTGGCCGTCGGTCGCGACCGCACGCAAGCGGTGGGCGTCGAGCTCCAATAACAATCCGTTGAGATAATAACGGACATCTTGTGAGGCCATCGCGAAGCCGGGGCGATCAATCAGCCAGCGCAGTTGCGCTTGGCTTAATTCCAGGGTTGTTGCTCCGTGGGTTTCTTCAACCGACGGGAACTCCTCGGCCGGAAGCGTTGCCAGCGTGAAGCGACTGTGTGGGACCGTAAGCACAACTCGTTCGGTGTTCGAGCTCACGTGAATCCGGGATTCCTCTGGCAGGTTGCGAACGATATCAACAAGTTTCCGTGCCGGCAGTGTCGCCTCACCCCTCTCCACGGGAACCGCCTGCGTGCGGGCCTGAATTTCGACTTCCAGATCGGTTGCCGTGAATGACAGTGCTTCATCGTGCACGTTGAGCAAGACGTTCGCCAAGATCGGTAATGTCTGGCGGCGCTCCACGACGCCAATAACCCGCTGCAGGGATTGGAGCAACGCGGCCCTGTCGATGTCGAATTCCATGCTGATACCCAACTAACATCTATATGTGAATAAGTATCTTCTTTCTAAGATTATTGGTTGCCCGCCGAGCACTGGATAATCCGGATTTCCATCGTAATATCAATGAATTGACGCATATTCTCCGGGGGGTAACTGCAGCCAAAGTTTGTTGCTGCTCGGAGGATATCCTGTGGATAACTTTGCTCCTGACGGCGCTCTTTTTTCGTTCCCCAGGTTATCCACATCATGCTGAGAGCGTTCTCAACAGGTTGCTATAGTCTTCCGCCAGGCGCATATCGGCTTCCATGAGCTCGGCGACTTTCCGGCAGGCGTGCAGCACCGTCGTATGATCGCGTCCGCCAAAGGCGGCGCCGATTTCGGGCAGACTGTGGCTTGTCAACGCTTTGGCAAGCGCCATCGCGACTTGCCGCGGGCGCGTGATGGAACGGCTGCGCCGTTTGGAGAGCAGGTCTGCCAGGCGAATCTTGTAGTACTCGGCAACGGTTTTCTGGATATTCTCGACCGTCACGAGCTTATCGTGTAGCGCGAGCAGATCCCGCAGTGCGCCCTTGGTGAACTCGACGGTGATGCGCTCACCGGTGAACTGCGAATTGGCAATGACCCGGCGCAAGGCACCTTCGAGCTCGCGCACGTTGGAGCGGATACGTTTGGCGATGAAAAAGGCGACCTCGTGCGGCAACTCGATTCCCTCGAGGCTTGCCTTGGTCATCAGGATGGCGGCCCGCGTCTCCAGTTCGGGCGGCTCGATCGCCACCGTCAAACCCCAGCCGAAGCGGGACTTTAGACGCTCCTCGAGCCCGTGGACCTCCTTGGGGTAGCGGTCGCAGGACATGACGACCTGCTGTTGCCCTTCAAGGAGGGCATTGAAGGTATGAAAGAATTCTTCCTGGGAACGTTCTTTGCCGGCAAAGAATTGGATATCGTCGATCAGCAGAGCGTTTACGCCCCGGTAATAGCGCTTGAACTCATTGATCGCGTTGTGTTGCAGCGCTTTGACCATGTCACCGACGAAGCGCTCGGAGTGCAGATAGAGCACCTCGGCATGCGGCAACCGCTCCAGCAGCGCATTGCCGATGGCGTGCATCAGATGCGTCTTGCCGAGCCCCACTCCGCCATAGATGAACAGCGGATTGTAGGCTCCGCCGGGGTTTTCGACCAACTGACTGCTAGCGGCTCGGGCCAACTGATTGGACTTGCCCTCGACAAAGGTCGTGAAGGTGAAATTCGGGTTGAGCAGACTTGCTGAGGGACGTACGGCGCGTGAGGAGGTCAGGGCCGCCGCGGCACTTGCGGGCGCGAGACTGTTGGTCCCCACCTCGAGCTTCAGTTGCGGCGGGCGTTCCGGACATTGCCCGGTCAGCAGCTCCTGGATGCGGTCTGCAAAATGATCGCGTACCCAGTCGAGTACGAAACGATTCGGTGCGAGCAGGCGGAGCTGTTCACCGTCCTCCTGTGCTTGCAGCGGTCGTATCCAGGTATTGAGCTGTTGGTCCGAGACCTCCCGTTCCAGGCGGCGTAGACATCCCTTCCACAGCGAATTGGCCACGGACGATACCTCTTCGGTAACGACGGAGATGCTGAGGGAAGTATTTTCAGCCTCAGGAGTCTATACCCTAGCGAAGTGGTAATCCACGGCCGTTTGAGGGTGGCGCGAAATTGACAGGGACGCTCTTGCACAGTACATTCCCCCGGCCTAGTTTGCCTCGCCTCGATCGTTAATCGATCGCCGTCAGGATGAAATATTGCGATGAAGAGGACCTTTCAACCGAGTGTGATCCGGCGCAAGCGTACCCACGGTTTTCGTGCGCGCATGGCGACCAAGGCTGGGCGTCAGGTGTTGGCTCGGCGCCGGGCGAAAGGCCGGGCCCGTCTGACACCTTAAGTTCAATGGCGGGTGCAGCGGCCAGCGGTGACTACCCGCGAGCCGCGCGCTTGACCCGACCCGCCGATTACGCGCGGGTATTCGCAGGTGCCGAGCGCGTCGCGGATCGCTACTTCACCGTTTTGATGATTCGCAACGACCACGGGCGGGCTCGGCTCGGCCTTGCCGTGTCCAAGAAAACGGCACCTTCGGCTGTCGTGAGGAACCGCATCAAGCGACGGATTCGCGAGACATTCCGCCTTCACCAGCAGGCGGTTGCGGGCAAGGATTTCGTCGTGATCGCCAAGCCCCCCGCCCGTACCGCGGGTGGAGCGAGGCTGAGCCAATCCTTGTGCCGGCTGTGGCAACAGATGAGCGAGCGATGCAAACGCCCCTAATCGGCTTGATATGCGGCTACCGATGGCTGATAAGCCCGTTGCTAGGACCGTGCTGTCGTTATCTGCCGAGTTGTTCCGAGTACGCAGTCGAGGCGCTGCGCCGACACGGCGCGGGCTATGGCAGCTACCTGACCGCTCGCCGGCTGTTGCGTTGTCATCCTTGGCACGCCGGTGGCCTCGATCCCGTTCCGCCCCGAGACCCGATGGATTGTCCCTGATGGAGAACCAAAGGCTTTTCCTCTTTCTCGCGCTCGGGGCCGTCTTGTTCTTGCTCTGGGACGCCTGGCAGCAGGATTATCTGGCGCCGCCTGCGGCACCGTCGAGCGCCGAACAGGCCGAGACGGCCGGCGCTCCGGCGGCGGATGAGTCGCGCAGCCGAGTGCAACAACAAGCCGGCCTGAAACAAGGCGAGCGCATTCGCGTCATAACGGATCTGTTCAATATCGAGCTCAATACCGTCGGTGGGGGAATCCAATCGGCGCAGCTGCTCAAGCACGCGAGCTCGAGCGACAACCCGGCGCCCTTTACGTTGCTGCGCGATCAGGGCAAGCCGCTGTTCGTGGTTCAGGCAGGTCTCAGGGCAAAGGCAGGTGCTTCCCCGGGAACCGAAGCGCAATTCCAAGCCGAGCAAAAGGCCTATCATCTGGCGCCGGGCGAGCCGCAACTCGTGGTTCCGCTCGTCTGGCACGGTCCGAATGGGGTTACGGTCACCCGCCGCTATATCTTTCAACGCGGCAAATACGTCATCAATATGGAGCAGGAGGTGCGCAACGAGGGCGCCGCGCCGTGGTCAGCCTATCAGTATACGCAACTGCTCAGAGGCTCACACAGCGACGCGAGCGGGTTTGTGCAACGCGTCGCGTACACCGGCGGAACGATTTACAGCCCGCAGAACAAATATCAGAAGATCTCCTTCGATGATATGCGGGACCAGCCGCTCAATCGAAGCGTTAAAGACGGTTGGGCGGCGATGGTGCAACATTATTTTCTTGCCGCCTGGGTGCCCCCGAGAGGGGTAACGGAGCGCTTCTACACTCGGGTGGTCAACGACGATTTGTTCAGCCTGGGTATGAGCTCACCTTGGCAGACCATTCAGCCGGGGCAGAGCGGTAAGTTTCACAGCAAGCTCTACCTGGGTCCGAAGGATCAGGAGCGCTTGGCCGGTTTAGCCGACGGCCTTGAGCTGACGGTGGACTACGGCATCTTTACCATCCTCGCCAAGCCGATGTTCACGGTTCTGTCATGGTTTCATGCGGTGGTGGGGAACTGGGGTTGGGCGATCGTTTTACTCACCTTGCTGATCAAATTGATCTTCTTCAAGCTCTCCGAGACGAGCTATCGTTCCATGGCACGAATGCGCAAGCTCCAGCCGCGCATGCAGCAGCTCAAGGAGCAATACGGTGACGATCGCCAGCGCATGAATCAGGAGCTCATGGCGCTTTACAAACGGGAGAAGGTCAACCCCCTGGGTGGCTGTTTACCCATCCTGATCCAGATACCGGTATTCATTGCCCTGTACTGGGTATTGCTGGAGAGCGTGGAGCTGCGCCAGGCGCCTTTCATCCTGTGGCTGCGTGATCTCTCGGCGCCGGACCCCTACTACGTGTTGCCGATCATCATGGGTCTGACGATGCTCGCGCAGCAGCGGCTCAACCCGGCCCCCATGGATCCGCTACAACAAAAAATCATGCTGTTCATGCCGGTGGTGTTTACCGGCTTCTTCCTATTCTTCCCGGCCGGGCTTGTGCTCTATTACACGGTGAACAACTCACTCTCCATACTCCAGCAATGGCTGATTACCCGGCGAATCGAGCAGACCGAGACGGGCACGGTGGATGTAAAAAAACTCGTTTGACGCTTATGGTGCCGTAACGAGGCGGGCGGTGACGAGAGTATCGGTCGGTGCGTAGCGCACGTCAGATGAATGAGCCGATCGGCCAATGCCTGGAACAAGGGATTGCGCAACTGCTCCCGCAGGCCGGGGCCGAGCTGGCAGAGCGGCTCATGCGTTATCTCGAGTTGTTGCAGCGCTGGAACCGCCGCTTCAATCTGACCGCCGTGCGCACACCGAACGATATGGTCATCCGCCATGTGCTGGACAGCCTGGCGGTGCATCCGTATGTTAAGAACGATCGTCTACTGGATGTCGGTTCCGGTGCCGGATTACCGGGCATACCCTTGGCACTTGCCGAGCCGGAGCGAACCGTGGTGTTGCTCGACAGCAATGGCAAGAAGGCACGCTTTCTACGCCAAGTCGTGTTTGAGTTGGCGCTGAGCAATGTGACCGTGCTCCAAGCCCGGGCCGAAGCGTTTAGCGCGACCGAGCGTTTCGATACGGTCATTGCCCGAGCTTTCGCGGATTTGTCGACGCTGTTACGGATCGCGCGACCGTATCTCAAGCCTCAAGGGCGCGTTCTGGCGATGAAGGGGCGCGAGCCCAGTGCCGAACTGCAATGCCTCGCGGGCGAGGACGTTTCCTGGCAGTGTCATCGGCTCGAAGTGCCCGGTTTGGCGGCCGAGCGCTGCCTGATTGTCCTCGAGCCGCCGGCCGCGAGCTGGATCATGTAAGGCAGAGGCAAGGCTATGGCCCGGATTATCGCGGTCGCCAACCAGAAGGGCGGCGTGGGCAAGACCACAACATGCGTCAATCTAGCCGCGTCTCTGGCTGCCAACCGCCGCCGTGTGCTCTTGGTCGATATGGACCCACAGGGCAACGCCACCATCGGCAGCGGATTGGACAAGGACGATCTCGAGATCACGAATTACGATATTCTTGTCGGCGAGCGTTCGGTGCGAGAGGCGGTCCAGCGAGTGGAGCTCGCCGGCTACGATCTCTTGCCGGCCAACGGCGACCTAACGGCCGCCGAAGTGGCGCTCATGGACCGTGCCGGGCGCGAGCGTCGGCTTCGGGAACTGCTCCAACCTGCCGTCGATGATTACGCCTACATTCTCATCGATTGTCCCCCCTCGTTGAACATTTTGACGCTCAATTCTTTGGTGGCGGCTCACCGCGTGCTCATTCCCATACAATGCGAATACTACGCCTTGGAGGGGCTAACCGCGCTGCTCGATACCATCCGCCAGGTGCAACGCAGCGTGAACAGGGACCTCGAGATCGAGGGGTTACTGCGGACGATGTTCGATCCGCGCAATAACCTCGCGAATCAGGTGGGCACGCAGCTCATCGATCACTTCGCTGACAAGGTTTACCGGACTTTGATTCCACGCAACGTGCGCCTAGCAGAGGCACCCAGTCACGGTCAGCCGGCTTTGCAGTACGATCGAACCTCACGCGGCGCGATTGCCTATATGGCCTTGGCGAGCGAATTGCTGAGGCGCGAGGCGGCGACGCAGGTAGACGCGCGGTCTTAAAAAGGGAGAAACCCCCGAGCTATGAGCAACAAGCGCCGCGGGTTAGGGCGAGGGCTGGATGCGCTGCTCAAGGACGTGCCGGGGCAGGAGACGGACGATTCGGAGCACGCCGCTGAGCGGGGCGAGCTGCGAAACATCCCGCTCGATTTGCTCGAGCGCGGGCGTTATCAGCCGCGCAGGAACTTCGACCCGGCCTCGCTGCAGGAATTGGCCGACAGTATCCGTGCTCAGGGTGTGGTACAGCCGATCGTCGTGCGTCCAGAACGCGCGGGGCGCTACGAGATAATCGCCGGAGAGCGGCGCTGGCGCGCCGCGCAGCTCGCTGGTATGGGCGCCGTACCGGCTCTTGTGCGCGATCTGCCGGACGATGCGATCGTGGCCGTGGCGTTGATCGAGAACATTCAGCGCGAGGACCTCAATCCGCTCGAGGAGGCCGGTGCGTTGAAACGGCTGACCGGTGAGTTCGGCATGACCCATCAGGAGGTGGCGAATGCGGTCGGCCGCTCCCGGGCGAGCGTGTCCAATCTGTTGCGCCTGCTCGAGCTCGCCGACGAGGTGAAGGAGCTGATCGACGCGCGCCGCCTGGAGATGGGCCATGCGCGTGCTCTGCTGGCATTGGATGCGCCGCGGCAGATCGATGCCGCGCGACGAGTCATCGCCAAGAACCTCTCCGTGCGGGAAACCGAAAATCTTGTGCGGCGGCTTCTCGCGGACTCGGTATCGCCGAAGCCCGCAACGAAGGATCCGAACGTTCGGCGGCTGCAGGATGACCTATCGGCCAAGCTCGGTGCCGAGGTGCGCATTCAACATGGCAAAGCGGGTAAGGGACAGCTGATCATCCGATACAATAGCCTCGACGAGCTGGACGGGATACTCGAGCGCATGAAGTGATTCATGCTCGCGGATCCGCCCGATTTCCCCTCAAGCATTGATCAGGACGCACACGGAACCTTATACTGCTGCACCATTCGCCGCCTGCACGTGGGGGCGGTACGCGTACGGCCAAGCATACTCGTGACGCGATAACGGAGGCGGTGAGGCATCCTCTTGGGCTTTGGGTCGAAGCGCCTGAGGCCAGGGGATGTTTGTGCGCGGAACTAGACCATGAATGTCCAGGCTAGACCATGAATGTCCAGGACGGTAGTCTTTACCCGCTGCTCTGGGCCCAGGTGTGCTTGGTCGTCGGGCTCGCCGGGTTGTTTCTACTGCACGGACTGAACGCAGCCGTATCCGCCTTATACGGGGGTGGGGTCGCTTTGGCGAGCAGCGCACTGTTGGGGCGCAGCTTGAAGGCGGCTGGACAGGCGGCGAAGCGCGCGCCGAAGCAGGGCGTTTGGATGCTCTATTTCGGTGCCGTGCAACGGTTCGTCCTCGTGCTAGGCTTCTTCGCGCTCGGGATGGGGCTGTTCGGGTTGCCGCCCTTGCCGTTGATTGTCGGTTTTGCGGGGGCTCAAGTGGCCTTTCTGATAGGGGGGATCGGACGTGTGTCGCCGTCCTCCACGGATGACAAGGAAACGCGGACGTGAGCGGACTATTGCCGGATTCCAGCAATCCCGTTGAATACATTCAGCACCACCTGACCAATTGGCGATTCGGTGAGGGCTTTTGGGCCTTTCATCTGGATACGCTGCTCATCAGTTGGCTCATGGGCGGTGTGATCATATACCTGGGCTACCGTGTCGGGCGCACTCTGAGCGTAGAGCGGCCCTCAGGAATCCAGAACGTGCTGGAGGCGGTGCTCGACTTCGTCGACTCCTTGGTCAAGAGCGTGCTCGGCCGCGGGCATACCATGATCGGCACGCTTGCGATGACGGTATTTCTATGGGTTCTGCTAATGAACCTCATGGACATCATTCCGGTCGACCTCATTCCCTGGCTGGCCGAGCTTCTCGGGGCCGACCACTTCCGCGCCGTACCCACGGCCGATCCCCAGGCTCCGCTCGGCATGGCGCTCCTCGTGTTCGTGCTCATGATCTACTACAACATCCGGATCAAGGGCGCTTATCAGTACATGATGGAGTTCTTGACCCATCCGTTCGGGATCTGGCTGTTTCCGATCAATATGGTCATGAAGCTGATCGAGGAGCTCGCGAAACCCTTGAGCCTCGGTCTGCGACTGTTCGGGAACATGTTCGCCGGAGAGCTGGGATTCCTGTTGGTGGCACTGCTGCCATTCTGGGTGCAACCCCTGCCCGGTACCGTATGGTCACTCTTTCATCTCCTCGTCGTGGTGCTGCAAGCCTTCATCTTTATGGTGCTGACCGTCATGTATCTGGCGCTTGCCCATATGGGGAGTGATGAACATTAGTCCGGGCGCGGAACCCGGTCGATTTGTCGAATGCGAATTCAGGACATCTTATTAGGAGATAATAATGACAGCTGACGCCAATACCATCGCCCTGATTTACTCTGCCACCGCGCTCGGTGTTGGAATCATTCTGGGCTTTGCCGGGCTCGGTTCGGCGCTTGGATGGGGGCTGATCTGCTCGAAGTACATGGAGGGGATCGCCCGCCAGCCGGAGATGCAGCCCAGGTTGCTCATTCAAATGTTCATCACCGCGGGCCTGATGGAATCGTTCCCGTTCATCGTGCTCGCGTTCGCGATGTATTTTACGTTTGCAAATCCGTTTATCGGTGGTGCGCTGCAGGCGATCGGCGGTCTGGGAGGATAAGACTCAGCCGCCGCCAATCCCCGCTGCCAAGACAGTAGGGGGCGCATTCGCCCTTATGGATAGGAGATTCCGAGGTGAATCTGACCTTGTTTGGCCAGTTGGCCAGCTTTGCACTGTTCTCGTATCTGGTTTACCGCTTCCTTTGGGATCCGTTTACGAACATGCTGGAGGAGCGGCGAAAGCGGATCGCTGAAGGGCTCGCGGCGGCCGAGCGTGGTCAGCGCGAGCAGGAATTGGCCGAGAAGCATGCCCGAGAAGTGCTGCGCGAAGCCAAAGAGCAGGCGAACGAGATTATTGCCAACGCTCAGCGCCGCGGCGACGAGATTGTCGACGGGGCAAAGGATGAAGCGCGTGTTGAAGGCGAGCGGATTCTCTCCTCGGCGCGTGCCGAAATCGAACAGCAGAGAAACCTCGCTCGCGAGGGATTGCGCCGTGAGGTTGTGGCGTTGGCGATTGAAGGCGCCGAGCGGGTGCTCGCGCGCAAGGTTGACGCCAAAGCCAACAGCGAAGTCCTCGAGAAGCTGGCGGCGCAGCTCTAAGGCGGGAATATGGCAGACAGAAGTACCGCACGTCCGTATGCCGTCGCCGCTTTCCGCCAGGCGCAGGAAGAAGGGGCGCTGAAGCAGTGGTCGGAGATGTTGCAGTTGCTCCGTGCCGTGGTGACGAACCCCGCCATGGAGGAGATCATCGCCAATCCGCGGCTCGAGCGAGCCAAGCTCGTCAAGCTGATCTCGGATATCGGCGGAAAGGCGTTTTCCGAGACGGGCCAGAATTTCCTCAAGGTGCTGATTTATAACAGACGTCTCACCCTCGTGCCGGAAATCGCGGAGTTGTTCGAAGAGCAACGGCGCGACGAGGAGGGCAAGACCCGCGTCGAAATCGTTTCCGCATTCAAGCTCTCGCCGACGTACGCCGACACCATTGCGCAAGCCATGAAACGGCGTCTCGAGCGGGAGGTGGATCTCACGGTCCGAATCGATAAGTCGATCATCGGGGGCGTGATCATCCGTGCCGGTGATTTGGTCATCGACGCCTCGCTGCGCGGCAGACTGCAACAGCTCGCCCAAGCGTTGAGCTAGCGCGCGGCGCTACCGCGCCCGGCGCGGGTCAATAACTACAGAGGTCCGGTCATGCAACTCAGTGCGACAGAGATCAGCGATCTGATCAAGAAGAAGATCGAGCGTTTCGATATCGGAGTCGAGGCACGCAGCGAAGGCACCGTCGTCACGCTCACCGATGGCATCGCCCGGCTACATGGCCTGAGCCAGGTCATGCAGGGGGAGATGATCGAGTTCCCCGGCGCGACCTTCGGATTAGCGCTGAACTTAGAGCGCGACTCCGTCGGCGCGGTCATTCTCGGAGACTACGAGCACATAAAAGAGGGCGATTCCGTCCGCTGCACCGGTCGGATCATCGAGGTGCCGGTGGGGCCGGGGCTGCTCGGTCGCGTAGTAAACGCGCTCGGTCAGCCCATAGACGGTAAAGGCGAGATCGAGCACGACGGCACGTCTCCAATCGAAAAAGTCGCACCGGGCGTGATTTCCCGCCAATCGGTCAGCCAGCCAGTGCAAACCGGGCTCAAGGCGATCGACGCCATGGTGCCGATCGGGCGGGGACAGCGCGAGTTGATCATCGGGGATCGCCAGACCGGCAAAACAGCGGTGGCGGTGGATGCCATCATCAATCAGAAAAACAGCGGTATCAAATGCATTTATGTCGCTGTCGGCCAAAAGGCCTCCTCGATCGCCGCCGTGATGCGCAAGCTCGAGGAGCACGATGCGCTGAATCACACGATCGTCGTCGCGGCGAGCGCCGCCGAGTCGGCAGCGATGCAATACATTGCACCGTATGCCGGTTGCAGCATGGGAGAGTATTTCCGCGATCGGGGCGAGGATGCGCTGATCATTTTCGACGATCTCACCAAGCAAGCCTGGGCCTATCGGCAGGTGTCGCTGCTCTTGCGCCGGCCGCCGGGGCGCGAGGCCTACCCGGGCGACGTATTCTATCTGCACTCGCGATTGCTGGAGCGCGCGGCGCGGATCAATGCGGACGAGGTGGAGAAGCTTACCAAAGGGAAGGTCAAGGGGCGCACCGGGTCGCTGACCGCCTTGCCGATAATCGAGACACAGGCGGGCGACGTCTCAGCCTTCGTTCCGACGAACGTTATTTCGATTACGGACGGCCAGATCTTCCTGGAATCCGACTTGTTCAACGCGGGCATTCGACCGGCAATCAACGCGGGGCTCTCGGTCTCCCGGGTTGGCGGTTCGGCGCAGACACCGATCATCAAGAAACTCGGCGGTGGCGTACGCCTCGCTTTGGCGCAATATCGCGAGCTCGCCGCATTCGCGCAGTTCGCTTCGGATCTCGATGAAGCGACGCGCCGTCAGCTCGAGCACGGCCAGCGCGTCATGGAGCTCATGAAGCAGAAGCAGTATTCACCCATGAGTGTGGCGGCCATGGCGGTCTCGTTGTTCGCCGTGGATCGCGGGTACCTCGAGGACGTCGAGTTGAGCAAGCTCGGTGATTTTGAAATGGCGCTGCAAAGCTATATGGAATCCGAGAACGCCGATCTCATGCGCGAGATTAATGAGAACCCGGAGTACACGGACGAAGTGCAATCCAAGCTCAAGGCGGCGCTCGACAAATTTAAGCAGCGCTATTCCTGGTAGCCCTCCATTGTGACAGTTCCGGAACACGCTCGCGCGGCGTTCGTTGCATCGGCGCGGGCCTTGTTCTCGGCAGTCCAGATGAGCGAGTGAGTCATGGCCGCCGGCAAAGAAATCAGAACCCAGATTCGCAGCATACAAAACACGCAGAAGATCACGCGTGCGATGGAGATGGTGGCGGCGAGTAAGATGCGTCGCGCCCAAGAGCGTATGAGTGCCGCACGGCCCTATGCTGATAAGTTGCGCAACGTGATCGGGCACATCGCCAATGCTCATCCGGAATACAAGCACCCGTTCATGCTCGAGCGTGAGGCGCGGCGCGTGGCATTCATCGTCATCTCATCCGATCGCGGACTCTGCGGTGGCTTGAACGCCAATGAGTTTCGTCAGCTCCTGCGCGTAATGCAGAAGTGGCGCGAGCAAAAGGTTGAGATGGACTTCTGCATCATTGGAAATAAGGCCGCCATGTTTCTGCGCCGCCTGCGTGCTCAGATCATCGCGCAGAGCACGCATTTGGGGGACGCCCCTGATGTCGGTGATGTGGTCGGGGCCGTAAAAGTGGCGCTCGATGCCTACCGAGAGGAGCGCATCGACCGTCTCTACCTAGTGTACAACCGGTTCGTCAACTCGATGACGCAACGCCCCGAGGTGGAGCAGTTGCTGCCGCTGGTGGCTTCCGAGCAGGAGGAGCTCAAGCACTATTGGGACTATATCTACGAGCCCGATTCGCAAGAAGTGCTGCAGCACGTGCTGGTGCGCTACATCGAGGCCCTGGTCTACCAGGGCGTGGTCGAGAACATCGCCTGCGAGCAGGCCGCCCGCATGGTCGCGATGAAAGCGGCCTCCGATAATGCCGGCAGCATCATCGACGAGCTCCAACTCGCGTACAACAAGGCAAGACAAGCGGCAATTACCAAAGAGCTATCGGAAATCGTGGCGGGTGCGGCGGCCGTTTAGCGGCCGATTCAGGCAAGCGGGGGGCTCGCGCGCGGCGGCCCGCCCGGGCGCAAAAGCCAACTAAGCGCGGTAGCTCCGGCTTGAGGAAAAGGAAACGGGATATGAATTCAGCAGGAAACGTGGTCCAGATCATCGGCGCCGTCGTGGACGTGGAGTTTCCCTACGAGGCCGTGCCGAAGGTCTACGACGCGCTCTTGGTCGATGGCCAGGAGCTCACCCTCGAGGTGCAACATCAGATCGGCGGCGGCGTCGTGCGTACGATTGCAATGGGAAGTACCGATGGCCTGCGCCGCGGCCTGAAGGTGTCGAATACCGGAGCGCCGATTTCGGTGCCGGTGGGAGCGAAGACGCTCGGTCGCATTATGGATGTGCTGGGACGCCCGGTCGACGAGCGGGGGCCCGTCGGAGCCGAAAAGACGGTGTCGATCCACCGTCACGCGCCGGCATTCGACGAGCTTGCTGCCAGCACCGAACTGCTGGAGACCGGTATCAAGGTAATCGATCTGATCTGTCCCTTCGCTAAAGGCGGTAAGGTCGGTCTATTCGGCGGTGCCGGGGTGGGCAAGACGGTCAACATGCTCGAGCTCATCAACAACATCGCCAAGGAGCACGGCGGCTTGTCGGTGTTCGCGGGCGTCGGCGAGCGTACTCGTGAGGGTAATGACTTCTACCATGAAATGGCCGAATCCGGTGTCATAAAGCTCGACGACCTGCCGGAGTCCAAGGTGGCGATGGTATACGGGCAGATGAACGAGCCGCCAGGCAACCGCCTGCGGGTGGCACTCAGCGGCCTTACGATGGCGGAGCACTTTCGCGACGAAGGCCGTGACGTGCTGCTGTTCATTGACAACATCTACCGCTATACCCTCGCTGGCGTGGAAGTCTCCGCGCTGCTCGGCCGGATGCCCTCGGCCGTCGGCTATCAGCCGACGCTGGCCGAGGAAATGGGCAAGCTCCAAGAGCGTATTACATCGACCAAAACCGGTTCCATCACCTCGATACAGGCCGTGTACGTGCCCGCCGACGACCTGACGGATCCGTCGCCGGCGACCACGTTCGGTCACCTGGACGCGACCGTGGTGCTCTCGCGGCAAATCGCCGAGCTCGGAATCTATCCGGCCGTCGACCCGCTCGATTCCACCAGCCGCCAGCTCGATCCGCTCGTCGTCGGTCAGGAGCATTATCAGGTGGCGCGGCAAGTACAGGGTACGCTGCAGCGCTACAAGGAGCTGAAGGACATCATCGCCATTCTCGGCATGGACGAGCTTTCGGACGATGACAAGCTGACGGTGGTTCGGGCGCGTAAGATCCAGCGTTTCCTCTCGCAGCCGTTCTTTGTGGCGGAAGTGTTCACCGGGGCGCCGGGTAAGTATGTGAGCCTCAAGGACACCATCGCCGGCTTCAAGGCCATCGTCGAAGGCGAGATGGACGAGCTACCGGAGCAAGCCTTCTACATGGTGGGCTCTATCGAAGAAGCGGCACAAAAAGCGAAAACGCTATAGCGATCGAAACCCGGGGCGTGCCGGCGTCGTGAGTTGTCGGCAAACCACGGCGTGTGGCACTGTGGCATGAGTGGAGCAAGCCCCGCGTCCGCGACATGCCGGCGCTCTGTAATAAGTGGGTAACAGACATGGCAATGACCATCCACGTCGACATCGTCAGCAGTGAATCGGCGCTTTTCTCCGGTAATGCGCTGATGGTGTTCGCTCCGGCATCGATGGGGGAGGTGGGTATCACGCCACGCCACACCCCGTTGATCACAACGCTCGGACCCGGCGAGGTCCGCGTGCAGACGGACGAGGGCAACGAAGAAGTCTTTTACGTCTCAGGCGGTATCCTAGAGGTGCAGCCCCACCTCGTGACGGTGCTCTCCGATACCGCGCTGCGCGCGATCGACGTCGACGAGGCGGCCGCCCTTGCGGCCAAGGAGCGCGCCGAGCAGGCGATGCAGGATCGTCAATCGGAGGTCGACTATGCCCGCGCTCAAGCAGAGCTCGCGCAGGCCGTGGCACAGCTGCGTACCCTCCAGCGCCTGCGCAGCCGCCGCGCCTCATAGTGCGGTGGCGGCCGCGCCGGCCGCCCGTCGAGGAAGCGCTGTTGCCCCGGGTCCTTGTATATAGAATCCTCTAAGCGGCTTTGCCGCCGCCAGGGGGGCGAAGGGAGGCTCGCCAAGCAATGCTCAGCGTGGTCGTACTCGCCGCCGGTCAGGGAACCCGGATGCGCTCTGCCCTCCCTAAGGTCCTTCATCCCCTTGCTGGAAGGCCGATGCTTGCCCACGTGCTCGATACGGCACGGGGGCTGCAACCCGATGCCATTTACGTGGTGCACGGCCATGGCGGCGAGCAAGTCCGTGCCGCCTTGCCCGAGCCGGACATCCACTGGGTGGAGCAGATGCCGCCGCGTGGCACAGGCCATGCGTTGCAGCAAGCGATGCCCGCGATTGGCGACGATCATCAGGTCCTGGTGCTCTGCGCTGATGTCCCGCTGATTCTCCTGTCGACGTTGCGCAAATTGACGCAGACCGCTGGAGAAGAGCCGGGAGTGCTTACCGTGCGGCTACCCGATCCGCGTGGTTATGGCCGGATTGTGCGGGATTCCGCGGGGAGGGTCGCCGCCATCGTCGAGGAACGCGATGCCAATGCGGCGCAACGCGCGATCGATGAGGTCAATACCGGCATTCTGTGCCTTCCCGCCGCCCGCGCGCGGCACTGGTTGAATGCGGTGGACTGCGATAACGCCCAGCAGGAGTATTATCTCACCGACGTCATCGCACTCGCGCGTCGGGACGAGGTTGCGGTGCACCCCCTGGAGGTGGCAGATCCGATCGAGGTCCAGGGGGTCAACGATCGGGCTCAGCTCGCGAGGGCGGAACGGGCGTATCAGCAGCGCGAAGCGAACCGGCTTATGTGCGCTGGCGTCAGTCTCCTGGATCCGATGCGCTTCGATCTGCGCGGCCGCCTCGACTGCGCCGCCGATGTGACGATTGATGTCAACTGCGTTTTCGCCGGCGAGGTGGAAATTGCCGAAGGTGCTTACATCGGGCCGAATTGCCATATCCGTAACAGCCGTATCGGCACCAACACGCACGTCGCCGGCTTCTGCGACATCGACGGGGCCATTATCGACGCCGATAGCCAGGTGGGGCCTTTCGCGCGTTTGCGACCCGGCACACGGATGGCCGTCGGGGCCAAGGTGGGCAACTTCGTCGAGACGAAGAACAGCGCCATTGGCCAAGCCTCCAAGGTCAATCATCTTTCCTATATCGGAGATTCCGAATTGGGCGCGGGTGTGAACGTGGGAGCGGGCACGATTACCTGTAACTACGACGGCGCCAACAAGCACCGCACCGTAATCGAAGACGACGCATTCATCGGCTCCGGCACCCAGCTCGTTGCGCCGGTACGCGTTGCCGAGGGGGCTACCATCGGCGCCGGCTCCACGATTCGCCGCGATGCGCCGGCGGGCGCACTCACCGTCTCCGGGACGACGCAGCGCACGATTCCCGGCTGGCAGCGCCCGCGCAAGAAATCAGAGCCAAATGCCTGAGGCGCTACCCGCCGCCTATTACCGACTGGCGCGCGCAGACGCGTCATCAGTGTGGGAAGTGTGTGCGCAACGCCCTGCGGCCCCAACGCCTCTTGCGCCGCTGCTGGGCGGCGCCGCCGCATGGGGCTAAGGATATAGCGCCAGGCGCGGTGTACAAAGCAGGAGAGCGAACGCCATGTGTGGAATAGTGGGTGTGGTAGCCGAACGTGATGCCGTGGCTATCCTGCTCGAAGGGCTCAAGCGGCTCGAATACCGAGGCTACGATTCCGCGGGTATCGCGGTGCTGGATTCGGCGCAGCGCCTGCAACGCCATCGCACCATCGGCAAGGTCGCTGCGCTCGCAGCGGCTCAGGCGGCGCAACCTCTGTCCGGGAACACGGGTATCGCGCACACGCGTTGGGCGACGCATGGAGCACCGACCGAGCTAAACGCCCATCCGCATATTGCTCGCGACGAGATCGCCGTCGTGCACAACGGAATCATCGAAAACCACGAGCTGTTGCGCCGCGAGCTGCAATCACGAGGTTATGAATTCCATTCCCAGACCGATACCGAGGTCATCGTCAACGAGATTCACTCGCAGATGGAGGCGACTGACGACCTTGGGGAAGCCGTCGCCCGTGCGGTACATCGCTTGGAAGGCGCTTATGCCCTGGGCGTGATCAGCTCGCGGGTCCCCGGCCGGCTGATCGCCGCGCGCAAGGGCAGCCCATTGATTGTAGGGGTGGGGATCGGCGAGCATTTCGTTGCCTCGGATATCTCCGCTCTGCTGCCGGTGACGCAGCGCTTCCTCGTGCTCGAGGACGGGGACATCGCCGAGATCTCCTGCGAGCGAGTGCAAATCAAGGATCGTAGCGGACGACCGGTCAGCCGCAGCGTCCACACCTCGGAGCTCAGCCCGCAGGCAGTTGATCGTGGTAGCTATCGCCACTTCATGCTCAAGGAAATCCACGAGCAGCCGCGCGCGGTCAGTGAAACGCTCGAAGGGCGCCTCTCCGAGAGCCGGGTCTTGGAAGAGGCTTTCGGTGTGGAAGCGAGCGCGATTCTCGATCGGGTCGAACATGTGCAGATCGTTGCCTGCGGCACCAGCTACCATGCCGGACTGGTGGCCCGCTACTGGTGCGAGACGCATGCCGGGCTCCCTTGTGACGTCGAGGTGGCGAGTGAATTTCGCTATCGTCCCCACGTGTTGGCGCCGGCTACTCTGCTCGTGACTATCTCGCAGTCGGGGGAGACGGCGGATACGCTGGCCGCTTTGCGCGACGCCCGGGAAAGAGGCTATCTGGCGACGCTCGCCGTGTGCAACGTGCCGCAGAGCTCGCTCGTTCGGGAATCCGATCTGGTTTTAATGACCCGGGCGGGACCCGAGATCGGAGTGGCCTCCACCAAGGCGTTCACCACGCAGTTGGTTGCGCTGCTGTTGTTGATCATTGCACTCGGCCGCCGTCACAAGCTTTCCGCGGCCAGCGAGGCCGCCTTCGTTCAGGCCCTGCGCGGCCTTCCCCGGCACCTCGAGGCGGCACTGGCCCTGGAGCCGTCGATCGAAGTGCTCGCCGAGGAGTTTGTCGACAAACGCCACAGTCTTTTCCTCGGGCGGGGCGTGCAATACCCCATTGCCATGGAAGGCGCACTCAAGCTCAAGGAAATCTCCTACATTCATGCGGAGGCGTATCCGGCCGGGGAGCTTAAGCATGGCCCCCTGGCGCTCGTTGACAACGAAATGCCGGTAGTAACGGTCGCGCCCAACGATGAGCTCATCGAAAAGCTCAAATCCAACCTCCAGGAGGTTCGGGCCCGTGGCGGGCGATTGTACGTTTTCGCGGATGCCGCCACGGCGATCGGCGAAGAAGACGGCTACGTGGTACAAACCGTGCCGCACAGCGAGGAGATCATCGCCCCCATCGTCTACACCATACCCTTGCAACTGTTGGCCTACCACGTGGCGGTGTTCAAGGGCACGGACGTGGATCAGCCGCGTAATCTCGCCAAATCGGTTACGGTGGAATAGCGCTGTTCCGGCGGTTGCGGGATGCCAAACCCTGTAGCGACGCCGCAATCGGCGCGCTTTCGGTTATCAATGCCATACAGGAGGACGGTGGCACCCGACTTTGACACTTCCACGTACAGGTTCTCTTGAGCGGCGTGCGCTGACGCGTGGGATTTCAAGGTGTTAGATAGCCGATCCGCACGTACAACACGCGAAAGTACACGTACATGGATTATTATGTATAGCTTGCAGCGTAGCTGTAATCGGCTTATTATCGCGTACATGTATCTGCGTGAAACGCGCCGACGGCTCGACGCTCACGCACCTCCAGCTCGCCGAGAGTGTCTGGGACCCCATCAAGCGCCAATCCAAGATCCGCGTGGTGTTCAACTGCGGGCGGGCCGATGATCCGGCGGTTGCCG